>NZ_WSPG01000019.1:0-73679 GCF_022819185.1 Morganella sp. HSTU-ASny43 | reverse complement strand
GTAAAGTTGTTTAATAATTAAAGTTATTCGGTTAAAAAGCCTTGAAATATGGCAAAATGCCCCTATTTTCTGAGGCATATGATGGGCACACTATTTAAAGGATCATACTGATATGATGCGAATTGCATTATTTTTACTCACAAACCTGGCCGTAATGGTTGTCTTCGGCATTATTCTGTCGCTGACCGGCGTTCAGAGTCAAAGTGTGACCGGACTGATGATTATGGCAGGGTTATTTGGCTTCGGCGGCGCATTTGTGTCTCTGCTGATGTCAAAATGGATGGCACTGCGCTCTGTCGGCGGGCAGGTGATCACTAATCCGTCCACTCAAACGGAGCGCTGGCTGGTGGAGACGGTACGCCGTCAGGCACAGCAGGCCGGTATCGGCATGCCGGAAGTGGCGATCTACCACGCGCCGGATATTAACGCCTTTGCAACCGGCGCACGCCGTGATGCGTCACTGGTGGCGGTCAGCTCCGGGTTACTGGAAAACATGAGCCGCGATGAGGCGGAGGCGGTTATCGCCCATGAAATCAGCCATATCGCGAATGGTGACATGGTGACCATGACGCTGTTACAGGGCGTGGTAAACACCTTTGTTATCTTTATTTCCCGTATTCTGGCACAACTGGCGGCAGGTTTTATGTCAAACAACAATGACGAAAACTCAGGCAGCCAGGGCAACCCGATGATTTATTTCGCGGTATCGATGGTACTGGAAATTGTGTTCGGTATTCTGGCCAGCATTATCACCATGTGGTTCTCACGCCGCCGTGAATTCTATGCGGATGCGGGCTCTGCAAAACTGGTGGGCCGCGAGAAGATGATCGCCGCACTGCAACGCCTGAAAACCAGTTACGAACCGCAGGAAGAGGGCAGCATGATGGCGTTTTGCATCAACGGCCGCAATAAATCATTCAGCGAACTGTTTTTATCACACCCGCCGCTGGATAAGCGTATTGAAGCACTGCGCAGCGGTGAGTTTCTGAATTAATCACTACATACTGATAAAAAGGCCGTTACGCCCAGCGTTACGGCCTTTTTTATGCCTGTCTGCGGAGCAGTAATAATGCCGAAGGTGGCATCCGAAAACATAACGTGACAGGCGGATCCGATGATTAACCTGGCGGTGTGACGCGGGGGAAGTCTGCAGGAACCATGGTGATATCAATAAAAAGCCCGTATTCATATCCTGAATACGGGCTTTTTGTTATCTGACGATAATCAGCGGCGGAATATTATCCCTGCTGTAAATCTTCGTCATTATCGTTATTAAACAGGGTTTTGTCTGTCTGGCCCAGGATCTGGCTGGTGACTGTCCCGGCGGTCATGGAACCACTGACGTTCAGGGCGGTACGGCCCATATCAATCAGCGGCTCGACAGAGATCAGCAGCGCGACCAGAGTGACCGGCAGACCCATTGCAGGCAGAACAATCAGTGCCGCGAAGGTGGCACCGCCGCCGACACCGGCAACACCGGCTGAACTGACGGTGACGATACCGACGAGTGTGGCAATCCACAGCGGGTCAAACGGGTTGATACCCATGGTCGGGGCAACCATCACCGCCAGCATGGCCGGGTAAATCCCCGCACAACCGTTCTGGCCGATGGTGGTACCGAAGGAAGCCGCGAACCCGGCGATAGAGTCAGGAATACCGATACGGCGGGTTTGTGCTTCCACGCTCAGCGGAATACTGGCTGCACTTGAACGGCTGGTAAAGGCGAAAGTCAGCACCGGCGCGATTTTACGGAAGAAACGCAGCGGATTGATACCGGCAGCGCCGACAATCAGACCGTGAACCACAAACATCAGCAGGATCGCAATATAAGAGGCAACGACGAAAGTCCCTAATTTAATGATGTCCTGAATGTTTGAACCGGCAACCACTTTGGTCATCAGAGCAAATACGCCGTACGGGGTAAAGCGCATCACCAGACGCACCAGTTTCATCACCCACGCCTGCAGGATATCAATCGCGCTGAGCACTTTGGCACCGCGCTCTTCGTTGTCTTTAATCAGCTGAAGTGCAGCCACACCCATAAAGGCGGCAAAAATCACCACGCTGATGATGGAGGTCGGGTTAGCACCGGTCAGGTCAGCAAACGGGTTTTTCGGAATAAAGGACAGGATCAGCTGCGGCACGGTCAGGTCAGACACTTTGCCTGCATACTGGGATTCCAGCTGGGTCAGGCGTGCGGTTTCTTTCACACCCTGAATCAGACCATCTGCGGTTAAGCCGAAAGCGAGGGTGATCAGAATACCGATTAAGGCGGCAATTGCTGTGGTGATCAGCAGGGTGCCGATCGTCAGCACGCTGATTTTACCCAGCGATGATGCCTGATGCAGACGGGCAACCGCGCTGAGAATAGACGCGAAGACCAGCGGCATAATCACCATCTGTAACAGCTTCACATAGCCGTTACCGACGATATCAAACCACGGCAGCGCCTGTTTTACTGCGTCATGCTCCGTACCGTAGAATGCATTCAGCCCGAGGCCGAACAGAACACCGATCACCAGACCGGTGAGTACCTTTTTGGACAGACTCCAGTCCTTATTACTGCTGAGCTTCATCAGCACCAGCAGCAGAATAACGAATATGGCGAGATTGCTGATTAATGGAAAGTTCATCCCGGTCTCCGATACCTGTTGGTATGTTGTTATAGTGTGTTGACTAAATCGCATACAGTTATGCAGATGCTAAAACTGTAAAGGATGCGTTATAGATTAACAGGAGTTTTCTGCAGTACTTATAATTAATCTGCATTATTTATAGCTATATTGTAGATCACAGTGGTTGATTTAGCCTGAATCGTCATTAAACGGATGTTTTTCTATAGCTGATGGTTATATAAAACGGATTATTTATAGCCTGGCCGATATCTGAGCCAGTATCAGTTCCCGGACATGATCCCACCAGACCTCCCAGTGAGCAGGCAGATAGAACGAGGCCACCAGTACAACCAGCGCCACACTGCGTTCCGCCCGTTTATTGGCTTTGCTGCCCAGCAGCGGGATGCAGAAACGCCAGCGTACCGGCCATAACAGCGGGATCCCGGCGGTCGTCAGCATATCCCCGGCCAGGTGGCTGAGATACCCGACAATCACAGCCTGATAAAAATCCGCCGGAACAGACCAGCTGACCGGCAGTTGTGTGCGGAACAGAATAACGCCGGTCAGAATTGCCAGCAGACTGTGGGTGAAACCCCGGTGGCCGCACAGGCGGGAGATTGGCACTGAAATAAAGCGAACCCACTGACCCAGCATGGATTTAGGATGATCGATATCCGGCAGCAGAGCACCGGCGAGGGCGCCGGGGATCAGGTGCAGCCAGTCCCCCTGACTGATATCAGGCGAAATCTGAAGCTGATGAACCATCACTACAGAAGCGACAGAGAAAAGCAGGTGACCCTCAGCTGTCATGATACCGGGTAAATACTCAGGTGTTTATTTATACAGTGTTACAGTATAAAGTCTTTTATGACGCCCGGCCAGAGGGTAAGAAAGAAAAAGGCTTATTTATTAATGAATAACTCCGGAATATTTCACTAACGGAGCAGGGCGGGATATTTCCCGCCACAAAAATAATCAGCGGACCATAGCCGCAGTCAGTTCGCTGAGCGATGACAGGCGGTAATCTGCCAGTGACCAGCGCGGGTCAGCGGCCATTTCAGCGGACGGAACCACAATGGAGCGCATGCGGGCGGCTTTACAGGCAATCATACCGTTAACGGAATCTTCCAGCGCCACGCACTGCACCGGCGGAACACCCAGTGCTTCAGCGGCATTCAGATAAACCTGCGGATGCGGCTTGCTGTAGGGCAGATCACCGGCAGACACCACCGCATCAAAATAATGGCGGATATTAAACATCTCCAGCACAGATTCCAGCATATAGAGCGGCGAGGCGGAAGCCAGGGCGATTTTCAGTCCCTGTGACTGACACAGGGAGAGCGCATGTTCCACACCGGGCAGAAGCGGACGCTCTTTTTCCACCATGGCAATTGTGGAATCAATAATCCGCTGAATGACCTCTTCTTTAGAGGGAGTCTGCCACGGCGAAACCTGATACCACAGCTCCACGACCTGGTCGATACGCAGACCCAGCAAATCGGGCAGCTTATCCCGCAGTGACATATCCAGGCCGATGCTGCTGAAAACCTGATTTTCGCTCTGAAGCCAGAATGGCTCGGAGTCAATCAGTAAACCATCCATATCAAAAACAGCGGCCTGTACCGGTAAGGTGTGGGACATAGTGTATGCTCCTGAGATCCTGCAATGAATTAAAACATTCTCTGATTGTAACAAGCCGGGGCAGAGAGTTCATTAAGTGACTTAATAATTTACGGGGTAAAAAAGTCCGGAATAATGATAATGATCTTCTCCTGATTTCTGCGCTATGATTACAGGGAAAAAATTAAATGAGGAAAGCGCATGACGCTGCAACAGGCACGCTGGGTTGCTGTATTTAAACGGGTGGCAGGCTGGGTGGTTTTTATTCCGGCCCTGATCTCAACCATTGTTTCGTTACTGAAACTGGCTCATCAGCAGAGTACCGGCAGTGATAAAATTAATGCCGTTATCGGGGATTTTATCAATGTGGTGACGGAAATGATCCGTGTGAATACACCGTTCCTGAACACATTCTGGAATAACTCCCCTGTACCGGATAAATTACTCGGTTTTGAAGGTCATAATCTGAGTTTTTTACTGATTTATATCCTGATGTTTGTGGGGCTGGCGCTGAGTGCATCCGGTATCCGTATGTCCCGGCAGGTAAAATTTATCCGCGAGAATATTGAAGATCAGGCCATTATTGAAAATGCCAGAGAGAGCGGAAAAACACCGGCGGATTTAATCGCCAAAATACGTATTCCGAATCACACTATTTTCCGGCAAATTTTTGTGCTGTATGTGCTGCCGGTATTTATCGGCGCAATTGCGTGGTTTTTAATTAAGTTCCTTAACTGGTAAGCAAAACAGCCTGAATAAAAAATACCCCGCAGAGTCTCTGACGGGGTATTTTTTTGTCTGTAAGACAGGGATTAACCGGCGAGAATATCGTCAATAATCGTCTGCGCACTCTGATAATAACGATCGCCAAATAAATGGCTGCGGTGAAGCTGATAATAGAGCTGATAGAGCGGCTGGCGCTCTAAGAAACCACTTTCCAGCGGCCAGACCTGCTGATAGCCGTCGAGGATTTGCATCGGCAGCTCAGGGAAAAAAGAGAGCATCGCCAGATCACACTCACGATCACCCCAGTAACACGCCGGGTCAAACGCGACTGTTCCGCCGTCAGCCACCGCCGCACAGTTTGACGGCCACAGATCGCCGTGGAGCAGGGATGGCTGCGGCTGGTGGTCAGACAGCTTTTGCTGTACACGCCGGATAATGCTGTCAATATCGCCGAAGATGATACCTTTTTCTTTCGCCAGCTGTAACTGCCAGCCAATCCGTTTTTCAGCAAAGAAAGAAGCCCATTTTTTATCCCAGGCATTCGGCTGGGGATTGGTACCCAGCAGGTTATCTTCATCGAAACCGTAACGGGGCTGTTCATGCCACTGGTGCAGACGCGCCAGCTGCTGCCCGAACATATAGGCGGAATGGGAATCAAAAGGCTTCAGCGGCAGATATTCCATAATCAGGAAGCTGAACTCTTTTGTCGACCCGACACCATAAACGGCGGGGGTTGTCAGTGTACGGCTGCGGCTGAGAGCATCAAGCTGCTCCGCCTCGGTTTTGAATACCTGCAACATGTCACGCCGGTTATATTTGATAAAAACCGGATGATCGCCGTAACGGGCACTCCGGGAACGGTGGATTTCACCGCCATCGAGTTGTTTCTTGTCAGAGAACGAGTGTTCGCCGAAATGTTCACTGAGTATACGTCCTGCTGCCTGCCACATGAGCCACCTCACTAAGCCGTCTATCAGTCAGTCTATCTTACCGCCGGAAAATAAAAGAAAAAAGCGGACATCTCACACAAATTACACAGTAAGAGCAGGGAAATACAGAAAAGGACAAAAACGGATGGCTGTTTCGGAAGAGTCCGGAAGCGGGGGATATCCCGGTGACAGAATATCCCCCGTGAACAGAAGGTCAGGCAACCTGTCTGCGGCGTTTGAGAGCGGATAACCGCAGCTGGTTATAAATCAGTGCCAGCACAAAATAGAGTGCCTGAACCAGGACAATACAGGCACCGGTGGCGCCGTCGATATGGAAGCTGACGACAGTGCCGATATAGCTGGAGCTGACAGAGACCAGAATCGCCACCAGGATCATTTTGCCGAAGCTGCGGCACAGCAGGAAGGCGATGATACCCGGAGAAATAAGCATAGCGATTACCAGAATGATCCCGACCGCCTGGAGAGAGGCGACGATGGTCAGTGCCAGCAGTGATAACAGCCCGTAGTGCAGCATGCGGACCGGCAGTCCGATAACCCGTGCCTGGTTGGGATCAAAGCAGTACAGCATGAAATCTTTGTATTTCACCATCAGTACCACCATGGTCAGCCCCGCGATAATCAGGGTCTGACGCAGTTCAGCCTGCGTGATCCCGAGGATGTTACCAAACAGAATGTGGGTCAGGTGTTGTTCGGTATCAATGCGGGTAAACAGTACCAGACCGAGGGCAAACATACCGGAGAACACAATCCCCATCACGGTATCTTCTTTGATCCGGCTGTGTTCTTTAAGGTAACCGGTGGCAAAAGCACAGAAAAGCCCTGATACAAACGCACCGATAATCAGCGGAATGCCCATCACGAAGGCCAGCACAATACCCGGCAGTACCGCATGGGAAATTGCATCCCCCATCAGCGACCAGCCCTTTAGCACCAGGAAGCAGGAGAGAACGGCACAGACCGCGCCGGTCAGAATAGCGGCAAACATGGCCCGCTGCATAAACGGAAAGGCAAACGGGTCAATAAACAGAGAGGTCAGAAAATCACTCATGAGTTTGCCTCCTGACGCAGTTTTGCTGATTCACGACGGGCACGGCGGCGGGCGGAGAGCATGCCGTGTTTTGGTGCGAAGAAGAAGGCAATCATGAAAACAATAGTCTGTAAGGTCACAATCATGCCGCCGGTCGCGCCGTTCAGAAAATAACTGATGTAGGCACCGGCACTGCTGGTGACCGCTCCTAAAACGACGGCGATAATCAGTAATTTTTTAAACTGATCGGTTAACAGATAGGCGGTGGCTCCCGGGGTAATTACCATCGCAATCACCAGAATCGCCCCGACTGTCTGGAGTGCCGCGACAGTACAGGCACTGAGCAGGGTAAAGAAAATAATTTTCAGTGCCAGCGGGTTCAGGCCGATAGAGCGGGCATGGGTTTCATCAAAGAAAACCACCAGCAGATCTTTCCAGATGAACATCAGTACGAGGAAAGAAACCGCAATAATAATTTCCACCTGCAGCATGTCCTCATCGGCAATCCCGAGGATATTCCCCATAATAATGGTCTGTACATTCACAGAGGTCGGGTTCAGGGAAACGATCAGCAGACCGGCGGCAAAGAAGGTGGAAAATATAAACCCGATCACCGCATCTTCCCGCAGGCGGGTCAGATGCCGGACAAAGGTCATGGAAAGGGCAGCGAGCATCCCGGTGAAGAACGCACCGACAGAGTAGGGGAAACCGAGAGCGTAAGCCCCCGCCACACCGGGAACCACAGAGTGGGAGAGGGCATCTCCCATCAGTGACCAGCCCTTGAGCATCAGGTAAGCGGACAGAAAGGCACACACCGCGCCCACAATACCGCTCACCCAGATGGCTTTCACCATATAGTTGTATTCAAACGGCTGAAGTAACAGCTCTGTCATGGCTGCTCTTCCTTACTGCCGGTCTTCACCGTCAGATTATCCTGATGGCCGTAGAAGACAGCGGCGCGTTCGTCATCGGTAATAACGGTCAGTGAACGCGGGTCATCGTCGTCATGCAGATCCGGCCCGGACAGATTGATATGACGCAGCACTCCGCCGAAGGTTCTTTCCAGGTTTTTCTGGGTAAACGTGGTGGCGGTCGGGCCGCTGTCGAGTACAGTACGGTTTATCAGGATCACATGGTCACAAAACTCCGGCACACTGCCGAGGTTGTGGGTGGAGACCAGCACCAGGTGCCCCTCTTCGCGCAGTGAGCGCAGTAAATCGATAATGGCATTCTCTGTTTTGACATCCACGCCGGTAAACGGCTCATCCAGCAGCAATACTTTACCGTTTTGTGCCAGCGCGCGGGCCAGAAACACACGTTTTTTCTGGCCGCCGGAAAGCTCGCCTATCTGGCGGTGACCCAGCCCGGTAAGACCGACACGTTCCAGTGCATCGGCGACAGCTTTTTTGTCTTCTTTACCGGGAATGCGCAGAAAACCCATTTTTCCGTAACGGCCCATCATCACCACATCAGAGACCAGAACAGGAAAGTTCCAGTCCACTTCTTCTGTCTGCGGGACATAGGCAATCACATTCTTTTTCAGCGCAGCACGCACCGGTTCATCATTCAGTGTCACCCGGCCCTGTGTCGGTGTGACCAGCCCCATAATAGTTTTAAACAGGGTGGATTTACCGCTGCCGTTAATACCGACGAGGGCGCAGATAGAGCCGCCCTCTATGCTGAAACTGGCATCAAAAATCGCGGTATGGCCGTTGTTATAAGTGACAGTGGCGTTATCGACAACCAGCTGTGGTTTGCTGAATTGATCACTCATTGATGAAATCCTTTGGCGATAGTATCTACAGTGGTATTGAGCAGATCAATATAGGTCGGAACAGGGCCGTCAGCGGCAGACAGGGAGTCCACATACAGTACGCCGCCGTACTCTGCACCGGTTTCTTTGGCGACCTGTTTAGCCGGTTTGTCGGAAATGGTGCTTTCGCTGAATACAACCGGAATTTTATATTCGCGGACGGTATCAATCATGTGGCGGACCTGTTGCGGTGTACCTTGCTCTTCTGCGTTAATCGGCCACAGGTATACTTCCTGAAAACCGTAGTCATTGGCCAGATAACTGAATGCGCCTTCACTGGTCGCCAGCCAGCGCTGATTTTCCGGGATATTGGCCAGACGGGCACGGAGCGGGGCATCAAGTGCTTTTATCTTCGCGGCATACTCAGCCGCATTTTTATTGTAGGTTTCCGCATTCGCCGGGTCATGTTTTACCAGCGCAGCCCGGATATTTTCGATGTACATCAGGGCATTGGTCGGGGACATCCAGGCATGCGGGTTCGGGTTACCGTTATAGGCGCCGCCACGGATGGAATTAGGGGTAATACCTTCGGTAATGACAACCGCCGGGACATCCTGTAAATTTTCAAAGAAGCGCTCAAACCAGCGCTCCAGATTCAGGCCGTTCCACAGGATAAGATCCGCATCCTGCGCCCGCATAATGTCTTTCGGGGTTGGCTGGTAGTCATGGATTTCGGCACCGGGTTTGGTGATGGATTCCACAACAGCGGCATCACCGGCCACATTCTGCGCCATATCCTGAATAATGGTGAAGGTGGTTACGACCTTAAATTTTTTCTCCGCCGCAGCGGCATACCCGCCGACCGCGCACAGGGTAAGCAGCAGCACAGCATGGCGGAATATCTGTGTCAGGGACGGAAGGGAAAACGTATTTTGTTTTTTGTTCATTTTATCAGCCTGCCTGGTTAAAGTGTGACAATCACTAAGGATATCGTTATTGATAATGATTATCAATATCATTTATTGTTGTCAAGCACTTCCGTAATATCTTTATAACATTCAGTACGATCGATTCACACTATGCTATGAATCACATAAAATGTAAAAGTTAAGTAAACTCCTTTTGGTTTATGTGTGTTTTCAGTATTCTTAGCTTCGTCAGAATGCCGGATAAAGGGTAACAGAGTGAAAAAAACCGTTAGTGTGATTGCATTAGCATTATTGTTGGCGGGCTGCTCAGGAAGCAGCAAACAGTCCCGTACCGGTTCCGGCGGCTGGATAACGGCGCCATCGTCCGGCATCGGTGATTATTCCGCCTATCCGGTAAAGGGCAGTGGTGTCTATCCGGCCACTCCGTTTGATCAGTTTATCCGCCAGGCATCCAACCGTTATGAAGTTGATGAAACATTGATCCGCGCCATTATTGAGGTGGAATCCTCTTACCGGCCGGATGTGATCAGCAAATCCAATGCTGTGGGTCTGATGCAGATTAAAGCCTCAACCGCCGGACGCGATGCCTATCGTGTGAAAGGCCGCAACGGCGAACCGAGCACCCGTGAACTGCTGGATCCGCAAACCAATATCGACATCGGTACCACCTACATCCGGATTATCCGTGACCAGCATCTGGCCGGTATTACCGACCCGCAAACCCTCAATTACGCAACGATTGTCTCTTATGTTAACGGCGCCGGCGCATTGCTGCGTACGTTTGATAACAACCGGGCACTGGCGATTGAAAAAATTAACGCGCTGTCAGCCGATGAGTTTTATGAGCATGTGCAGAGCAAACACCCTGCATCACAGGCTCCCCGTTATCTGTGGAAAGTGAAAAACGCGTACCGCGCGCTGGCGATGGCCGACTGACTCTCTGATTTTCCCTTCCTGAACTCTTTCTCCGTTGCAGATACTGCGCCGCAGTGTGGATCTGCAGCGGACATTGTCCCGCTGAATTTCCCCGCTGCAAAAAATCCGTCTGACCTTTTTACATGGCACGCCCGTTTCCTGTGTATAAAAAGCATACGACCTGCATCATTAATAATGAAGAAAAGAATGGGGGAGTGTGAGGAATTGCGTGTTGTGCGGAAAAAATGAAAAAAAAAGCCCTGATTCAGGATCAGGGCAAGAGAAATACCAAAAGTTCACTTATCTCTACTACGGACGGAGTATAACGGACAACATTTTACAATTGGTGAATTAACAATGATAAATTGTATCAATGTTTTACCTGGTAGTTCTGTGGTGTGAATAATTGAGGGCTGTGATTGTTACAAAGCGGTCGTCCCCGGAGGAAAGTCCCGTTATAATGCGGGACTTTCTCTGTACTGATAATTAAAATTGCCGGGTATGATGACAACACGTATGTTACGGATTTTTATTGCGACAGCCGGACTTTTTCTGTTTCTGTCGGTTCTGCATTTAAGTTTTGGTTATGAATATAAGTTTATTTATGTTCTCAGTGCGGCAGCACTGTTTACATTTTGCCTGTCATTCAGCCGGGTGCTGTATGTTCTGCTGCTGACGATATATTTACTTTTGGGCCTTATTTACGGGGCGGTGGGGATCAATTACGGTTATCCCGATGTGAATGCGGTTGGTTCACTGATGTATACGGATAACGGTGAATCACTGGAATATATTGCCGGGCTGCCTTTTAAAACCTATCTGTATCTTGCCGGGCTGCTGGTATCTGCAGGTTGTGCACTGCTGATGAAGCCGCTGAAAAAACGTCATCAGCGAATTGTACTGTTTACCGTCTTTTTTATTACCGCATTCTGGTCATCCTCAAAAGATTATATTCAGGGAAAATCGGAAGGATTTGTCTCGGTATTTAAGTCCGGTTTACCGGAAATTCGTTTTTTCCGTGACAGTTATGAAAGCTATGTGCAAATCCGCAAAGATAATCTGCGTTATGCCAAGGTTATTGAAACCAGTGATCACTGGGATCCACAAGTCACAGAGACTGGTTATGACACCTATATTCTTGTCATCGGTGAAAGTGTCCGCAAAGATTTTATGCATGCATTCGGTTTTGAATTACACCCGAATACACCGTGGATGAGCAGCCGCAACGGCTTGTTTTTCGATAACTATATTTCTGCGTCCGGCTCCACCACACTCTCTCTGACAAATGCACTTGCTGTCCGTGAAGGGAATGTGACAAACCTGAGTGATAATCTTGTCGCACTGGCGAATAAAGCCGGCTTTCATACATACTGGATTTCAAATCAGCATATGAAAGGCATTTATGATTCTCCGGTGGGAATTATGGGGAAAAAAGCCGGTTTTTATCATTTTCTCGCCCCGAACCGTTCGGATAAAGGCGGGCCGGATGAAATGCTGCTGCCGTTCGTCCGCGATGCGCTGGCAGAGAAGAACGGTAAAAAACTGATTGTGGTGCATTTAATCGGTTCTCATCCGCAACCCTGCGGAAGACTGACTGAAAATTTCGATAAATTTATCGGTTCCCGTAATATTTCCTGCTATATCAAAAGTATTGAGAATACCGATAAATTACTGTCCGATATTGCCGTGATGGCAGGGCAGGAGCATCAGCGCTGGACAATGGCTTACTTCTCTGACCACGGTCTGCTGTTTACGGATAAGGGCACGGAGAATACCAATCTGACACACGGCGACAGCATGAAACAAAATTTTCAGGTGCCGTTCTTTATTACTGCGTTTGATGCACAGTCACAAAACCGTATAACACATTTCCGCAGCGGATTATCGATGTTGCCGCTGCTGAGTCAGTGGATGGGCATAAAAGAGGCTAGGCTGGATAATCATTGTGACTGGTTGCGGGATACGCAATGTGCCGGCCAAAAGAGTGTGGTGAATTTTAAAAATGAACTGAAATCATTTGATTCATTACCTGAAGATAATCTGGTTCTTCCCTGAAAACGGCCTGCGGCGGATTCTGACAGTACAAAAAAATGATTTAAAATCCGCCGCAGGCACTGTTTTAAAAAGGAAATGTTCATAATTCCTGCATTCTTTGTGACACGGCACACTTTTTCAGATACCTGGTCACATAAATCTATTAATCCTTATTTGCTGTGCTAGTATGGATTTTGAGTTCCGGCAAGGGCGCCCGGCAGATTATGATCCGCAGGTGTGACCCGGCTTGCAATGTACGCAAGAAATTGCCGGTAACGTACTGAAAATCAAATAAATGAGATTTCTATATGTGATCTTACGTATGGGTCACCACTGTAGATAAGGATTTAAAAATGCCTGTAATTACTCTTCCTGACGGCAGTCAGCGCCAGTTTAACCATCCTGTTTCTGTCCTTGATGTTGCGAATGATATCGGTGCCGGTCTGGCGAAAGCCTGTATCGCGGGTCGTGTCAACGGTACGCTGGTCGATGCCTGCGACATGATTGAACACGATGCAAATTTAGCCATTATCACCGCCAAAGACGAGGAAGGACTGGAAATTATCCGTCACTCCTGTGCTCACCTGTTAGGTCATGCCATCAAACAATTATGGCCGAACACCCGCATGGCGATTGGTCCGGTAATCGATAACGGTTTCTATTATGACGTTGATCTTGATGAGTCACTGACCCAGGAAGACCTCGAGAAACTCGAACAGCGGATGATGGAACTCGCCAAAAAAGATTATGACGTCGTGAAAAAACGCGTCACATGGGGCGAGGCCCGCGAGACGTTTGTTTCCCGCGGCGAAGATTACAAGGTTGAAATTCTGGACGAAAATATCGGTCAGGATGAGCATCCTGCACTGTATTTCCATGAAGAATATGTCGATATGTGCCGTGGTCCGCACGTACCGAATATGCGCTTCTGCCATAACTTCAAATTGCAGAAAGTGGCCGGTGCCTACTGGCGCGGCGACAGCGAAAACAAAATGCTGCAGCGTATTTACGGCACAGCGTGGGGCGATAAGAAGCAGTTAGCCGCTTATCTGCAGCGCCTGGAAGAAGCCGCAAAACGTGACCACCGTAAAATCGGTAAGCAGCTTGACCTGTATCATATGCAGGAAGAAGCGCCGGGTATGGCGTTCTGGCATAACGACGGCTGGACAATTTTCCGTGAGCTGGAAGTGTTCGTCCGTGTGAAACTGAAAGAGTATGATTACCAGGAAGTGAAAGGTCCGTTTATGATGGACCGCGTTCTGTGGGAAAAAACAGGACACTGGGAAAACTACAAAGAGCACATGTTCACAACTTCTTCTGAGAACCGTGAATACTGCATTAAGCCGATGAACTGTCCGGGTCACATTCAGATCTTCAACCAGGGTCTGCGTTCTTACCGTGACTTGCCGCTGCGTATGGCGGAGTTCGGCAGCTGCCACCGTAACGAATCTTCCGGTGCACTGCACGGTCTGATGCGTGTCCGCGGCTTTACTCAGGATGATGCGCATATCTTCTGTACAGAAGAGCAGGTAATGGACGAAGTCAGTTCCTGTATCCGCATGGTCTATGACATGTACTCCACTTTCGGCTTTAAAAAGATTGTGGTTAAACTGTCCACCCGCCCGGAAAAACGCATCGGTTCTGATGTCCAGTGGGACAAAGCCGAAGCTGACCTGGCAAGTGCACTGAAAGAAAACAACATCGAATTCGAATATCTGCCGGGCGAAGGTGCCTTCTACGGGCCGAAAATTGAATTTACTTTGTATGATTGTTTGGATCGTGCATGGCAATGTGGTACAGTGCAGCTCGATTTCTCTCTGCCGGCTCGTCTGGGGGCAACTTATGTTGCCGAAAACAATGAACGCGTGACCCCGGTGATGATTCACCGCGCGATCTTAGGCTCGATGGAGCGCTTCATTGGTATCCTGACTGAAGAAACTGCCGGTTTCTTCCCGACATGGTTAGCGCCTAACCAGGTAGTGGTGATGAACATCACTGATTCTCAGGCCGATTATGTCCAGAAAGTCGTCAAAGAACTGCAGGATGCCGGAATTCGTGCAAAAGCAGACTTGAGAAATGAGAAGATTGGCTTTAAAATTCGCGAACACACGCTACGTCGTGTTCCGTATATGCTGGTCTGCGGTGATAAAGAGATGGAAACAGGCGAAGTGTCTGTTCGTACCCGCCGCGGCAACGATCTTGGCAGCATAAACGTGAGCGAATTTAAAGACGCACTGCTTGAAGAAATTCGCAGTCGCAGACTTGAAGAACAACCGGAGGAATAAGGTATTAAAGGCGGAAAAAGAATTCAAACAGCACGTCCGAACCGTATCAATACGGAAATCCGTGTCAATGAAGTTCGTTTAACTGGTCTTGAAGGCGAGCAGCTTGGTGTTGTCAGCCTGAGAGAAGCTCTTGAGAAAGCCGAGGAAGCCGGGGTTGATTTAGTTGAAATCAGCCCTAATGCCGAACCGCCCGTTTGCCGTATCATGGATTACGGCAAATTCCTCTACGAGAAAAGCAAATCGGCTAAAGAGCAGAAGAAGAAACAAAAAGTTATTCAGGTTAAGGAAATCAAATTCCGTCCTGGCACAGATGAAGGCGACTATCAGGTCAAACTACGCAACCTGGTTCGTTTTCTTGAAGATGGCGATAAAGCCAAAATCACACTGCGGTTCCGTGGTCGTGAAATGGCGCACCAGCAGATTGGTATTGAAGTGCTTAACCGCATCAAAGACGATCTGAGTGAATTAGCTTCCGTCGAATCCTTCCCGTCGAAGATCGAAGGTCGCCAGATGATCATGGTGCTCGCTCCTAAGAAGAAATAGTCCGGCAATCCAAGTAATAAATGCCGGGGGCAACCCCGGCTTTTATTCGCCGGATTAATTCGTTGTTTAACAATGCGAAGTGGAAATAAAAATGCCAAAGATTAAAACTGTACGTGGTGCAGCTAAGCGTTTCAAAAAAACCGCCAAAGGTGGTTTCAAGCGTAAGCATGCTAACCTCCGTCATATCCTGACTAAAAAATCAACTAAGCGTAAACGTCATTTACGTCCGAAAGGTATGGTCTCCAAAGGGGATCTGGGTTTAGTTGTCGCTTGCCTGCCATACGCATAAGCAAGTTTTTTAGCAAAGTTTACGACTTTAGGAGATTAGTATGGCTCGTGTAAAACGTGGTGTCATTGCTCGCGCACGTCACAAAAAAATTCTGAAACAAGCGAAAGGTTACTACGGTGCCCGTTCGCGCGTTTATCGTGTTGCCTTCCAGGCAGTAATCAAAGCTGGCCAGTATGCTTACCGTGACCGTCGTCAGCGTAAGCGTCAGTTCCGTCAGCTGTGGATTGCACGTATCAACGCAGCAGCTCGTCAGAATGGTCTGTCTTACAGCCGTTTCATCAACGGTCTGAAAAAGGCATCCATCGAAATCGATCGTAAGATCTTAGCCGATATCGCTGTATTCGATAAAGCCGCATTTACTGCGCTGGTCGAAAAAGCAAAAGGCGCTCTGGCGTAATTGTTCAGACAGAAGAGGGAGCTTGCTCCCTCTTTTGCTATCCGGCAGAAAAAATCTGCGGAATGAATAATTTGTCATTGTATATCCGCATGTTTTTCGCGTAATATGACAAAATACATCCGGTTAACTGATAAATAGTTGAGAAAATGAATAATATCGTTTCTTTCCGCTTCTTTTTTTACTTTAGCGCCTGAACTCAGGGGGCTTTGCGCGTAAAAAAGAAACGAAAAGTAACGCCGTAAGCCTCCAGTTTGGAGGCTTTTTTGTTTCAGGGGCTTGCCGGAACGGGTGAGATAATCACGTCCGGCAGCACCGTCGTCATAATTGAAGACCACAGGGTCAGAGGAATAGGAAAACATGCCACATCTCGCTGAACTGGTTGCTCAGGCAAAAGCAGCCGTCGAAGAGGCAAAGGATGTTGCAGCGCTGGAATCGGTACGTGTTGAATACCTGGGTAAGAAAGGGCATTTAACCTTACAGATGCAATCGCTGCGGGATCTGCCGCCGGAAGATCGTCCTGCTGCGGGTGCAGTGATTAACGAAGCCAAACAGGAAGTTCAGACCGCACTGAATGCCCGTAAAGATTCTCTGGAATCTGCGGCGCTGAATGCCCGTCTGGCTGGAGAGCGGATTGATGTCTCTCTGCCGGGACGCCGCATGGAAAATGGCGGTCTGCATCCGGTCACCCGTACCATTGAGCGTATCGAAACCTTTTTCGGCGAACTGGGCTTTTCTGTTGAATCCGGCCCTGAAATCGAAGACGACTATCATAACTTTGACGCACTGAATATTCCGGCACACCATCCGGCGCGTGCTGACCACGATACCTTCTGGTTTGATGCCAAACGTCTGCTGCGTACGCAGACCTCCGGCGTGCAGATCCGTACCATGAAAGATAAACAGCCGCCAATCCGCATTATTGCGCCGGGCCGTGTTTACCGTAATGACTACGACCAGACTCACACCCCGATGTTCCATCAGACAGAAGGTCTGATTGTGGATACTGATATCAGTTTCACCAATCTTAAAGGCACACTGCATGATTTCCTGAATCATTTCTTTGAAGAAGAAGTGCAGGTGCGTTTCCGTCCGTCCTACTTCCCGTTCACTGAACCGTCAGCGGAAGTGGATGTAATGGGTAAAAACGGCAAATGGCTGGAAGTGCTGGGCTGCGGGATGGTACATCCGAATGTGCTGCGCAATGTCGGTATTGACCCGGACATTTACTCCGGTTTCGCCTTTGGTATGGGGATGGAGCGCCTGACTATGCTGCGCTACGGCGTGAGCGATTTACGCGCATTCTTCGAAAATGACCTTCGTTTCCTCAAGCAATTCAAATAAGGCGGGATACTCTCATGAAATTCAGTGAACTCTGGTTACGCGAATGGGTAAACCCGGCTGTCAGCAGCGACGCGTTATCTGATCAGATTACGATGGCCGGCCTGGAAGTGGACGGCACAGAAGCCGTTGCCGGTCAGTTTAACGGTGTGGTTATCGGGGAAGTGGTTGAGTGCGGACAGCACCCGAATGCCGATAAACTGCGTGTGACAAAAGTGAATACCGGCGGTGACCGCCTGCTCGATATTGTCTGCGGCGCACCAAACTGCCGTCAGGGGCTGCGTGTGGCTGTTGCGACAGTCGGAGCGGTCTTACCGGGCGATTTTAAAATCAAAGCTGCCAAACTGCGCGGCGAGCCGTCAGAAGGTATGCTCTGCTCATTCTCTGAGCTGGGTATCAGCGCTGATCACAGCGGTATTATTGAATTACCGGCAGATGCGCCAGTCGGTACCGATCTGCGCGACTATATGAAGCTGGATGATACCGCGATTGAAATCAGCATCACGCCGAACCGTGCGGACTGCCTGAGCATCCGTGGTGTGGCCCGTGATGTGGCGGTTCTCAATAAGATGGATTATCAGGCTCCGGATATGTCCCCGGTCGCCGCTGTCCATCAGGACACGTTCCCTATCCGTGTTGATGCGCCGCAGGCGTGTCCGCGTTTTACCGGACGTGTGATTAAAAACGTCGATGTGACAGCAAAAACTCCGCTGTGGATGGTGGAAAAACTGCGCCGCGGCGGTATCCGCTCTATCGATCCGGTCGTGGATATCACCAACTACGTCCTGCTGGAGCTGGGTCAGCCGCAGCATGCTTATGATCTGGATACCCTTGAGGGTGAGCTGATTGTCCGCATGGCAGAGCAGGGTGAGAAACTGACGCTGCTGGACGGCAACGAAGTCACACTGACAGATAACATTCTGGTGATTGCAGATCGCCGTGGTGCGCTGGGTATGGCCGGTATTTTCGGCGGCGAGCACTCTGGTGTGTCTGACACCACTAAAAATATCCTGCTGGAAACCGCATTCTTTAACCCGCTGGCTATCACCGGCCGTGCACGTCAGTATGGTCTGCATACCGATGCTTCACACCGCTTTGAGCGCGGCGTGGATCCGCAGTTACAGCGTATCGCGGCTGAGCGTACCACCCGTCTGATTCTGGATATCTGCGGCGGTGAGCCGGGCGAAATCATTGAAGTGGTTTCTGAAGCAGATTTACCGAAAGCGGCAACGATTACACTGACCCGTAACAAGCTTGACCGTCTGATCGGCCATTATGTGGATGATGCGCAGGTAACGGATATCCTGACCCGTCTGGGCTGCGATGTGAAAATTTCTCAGGATCAGTGGCTGGTGACTGCGCCGTCATGGCGTTTCGACATGGAAATTGAGGAAGATCTGGTGGAAGAAGTGGCCCGTATTTACGGCTACAACAATATCCCGGATGTTCCGCTGCGCGCTGACCTGATTATGACCTCCCGTCACGAAGCACATCTGCCGCTTAAGCGTGTGAAAACACTGCTGGTTGACCGTGGCTTCCAGGAAGCTATTACTTACAGCTTTGTCGATCCGAAAATCCAGACCCTGCTGCACCCGGGTCAGGACGCGATTATTCTGCCGAACCCGATTTCTGCAGATATGTCAGCCATGCGTCTGTCATTGCTGACCGGCCTGTTAAGCACTGTTGTGTACAACCAGAACCGTCAGCAGAGCCGTGTCCGTCTGTTTGAATCCGGTCTGCGCTTTGTACCGGATGCGGCCGCAGACCTCGGGATCCGTCAGGAAACCATGCTGGCAGGCGTTATCGCCGGTAACCGTAATGAAGAACACTGGTCATCGGAAAAACAGGTCGTTGATTTTTATGATTTAAAAGGTGATCTGGAAGCCATTTTGGAATTGACTGGCAAATTAGATCGTGTATCGTTTAAAGCAACGACAAATCCGGCCCTCCATCCGGGACAAGGTGCTGAGATTTATCTGGAAGATGAGCATATTGGTTATATCGGTGTGGTTCATCCGGAACTGGAGAAAAAACTGGATCTCAACGGCCGTACGGTTGTCTTTGAAATCCGCTGGGACGCACTGACAAACCGTATTATTCCTGAGGCTGAAGCAATTTCACGCTTCCCTGCGAACCGCCGGGATATCGCCATCGTTGTGCCGGAAAACGTCGCTGCACAAGACATTCTGAACGAATGTAAAAAAGTTGGCGTAAATCAGTTAGTTGGCATAAACTTATTTGACGTGTACTGTGGTAAGGGTGTTGCTGAGGGTTATAAGAGTCTGGCGATCAGTCTGACCTTACAGGATACAGAGCGTACACTTGAAGAAGATGAAATTGCAGCAACCGTAAACAAATGCGTTGCCGCGTTGCAACAGCGATTTAAAGCATCCTTGAGGGACTAAACCTATGGCGCTTACTAAAGCTGAAATGTCAGAAAATCTG
This sequence comes from Morganella sp. HSTU-ASny43, assembly GCF_022819185.1. Classification (NCBI taxonomy): domain Bacteria; kingdom Pseudomonadati; phylum Pseudomonadota; class Gammaproteobacteria; order Enterobacterales; family Morganellaceae; genus Morganella; species Morganella sp. HSTU-ASny43. The sequence goes on along the minus strand of NZ_WSPG01000019.1, from coordinate 53,813 downwards.
TCGGAAAAACTGGACCTGAGCAAACGCGATGCGAAGGACCTGGTAGAACTGTTTTTTGAAGAGGTACGCCGTTCTCTTGAGAATGGTGAGCAGGTGAAATTATCCGGTTTCGGAAACTTTGATCTGCGGGACAAGAATCAGCGTCCGGGCCGTAACCCTAAAACGGGTGAAGATATTCCTATCACAGCCCGTCGTGTTGTCACTTTCCGTCCGGGGCAGAAACTGAAAGCCAAGGTCGAAAAATCGACACCGAAAGAGTAAGACCTGAAACGACCTCTTATGAGGTCGTTTTCTTTTCTGTGGTTTGTCAGACATTAACCTCCTTCTGACTCAGGTATACTATCTCCCGTCTTGATTAATGACAGGGATCTCATGCATATTCACAACCCCATCACGAAGCTGGTACAGACGCGGAAAAAGCGGGATGTACAGCGCATAATTCTTCTTTCTGTTACCTTGCTGATAATGATCGCCGTTGCACTGTGCGCCGGTGAGATGTGGATTTTACCGGACCAGTGGTTATCTGAAACCGCGCAGTTATTTGTCTGGGATCTGCGTTTCCCGCGTGTGCTGGCGGTGATTGCGGTGGGGGCCGGGCTGGCAATGGCCGGTGCGGTGATGCAGGCCATTTTTGAAAACCCGCTGGCGGAACCGGGGCTGCTCGGCGTGAGTAACGGTGCCGGGGTGTTTGTTGTCTTTATCGTCCTGTTTTTCAAAGGCATGCCGCCGCTGTGGGTGCTGGGGGGCGGGGCGGTGATCGGGGCGACACTGCTGACACTGATTTTACTCTGGTTTGCTCATTTCCGGCGGCTGAGTAACAGCCAGTTGCTTCTGGTCGGGGTGGCTCTCGGGGTTATCTGCGGTGCATTTATGACCTGGATGGTGTATTTCAGCACCAGCCTGGATTTACGTCAGCTGATGTACTGGATGATGGGAAGTTTTTCCGGGGCGGACTGGCGGCTCAGTCCGCTGCTGGCAGCGATAGCCGTAGTGGCTGTGTGGCTGCTGTGGCAGGCACCGGTGCTTAACTATCTTGCACTGGGCGAGGTTAATGCCCAGCAACTGGGGGTATCGGCACACCGCTGGCGCAATGTGTTTATTATTGCGGTCGGGTTGCTGATCGGCCTGAGTGTGGCGGTGGCCGGCGCTATCAGCTTTATCGGGCTGATTATCCCGCATATGCTGCGGCTGATGGGTATTACCGATCACCGGACATTATTACCTGCCTGTGCATTATTCGGCGCCGTCAGTCTGTTGCTGGCGGATTTATGCTCACGGCTGATTTTATCCAATGCCGAAATTCCGATCGGCGTGGTGACCGCAACCATCGGCGCGCCGGCCTTTATTTATCTGCTGACCCGGCATCACGGAGGACGCCGCTGATGAATAATCTGTTACTTGATGTCAGCGGGATCCACATCGGCCGCCGTCTTACCTGTGATGCCCTGCAATTTTTTGCCGGACAGCAAATCCATCTGCTGGGACCGAACGGCTCCGGCAAGAGTACTCTGCTGGCCGCACTGGCGGATGCTGTGCGTTATGAGGGGCAAATCCGCTACCGCGGTACGGACTTAAAATCGATCCCCAAACGGCAGCAGGCACAGTTCCGTGCGTATCTGACCCAAACCACCGATTGTGTCCCGGTGATGACGGTGTTTCAGTATCTGCAGCTCTATATGCCGGCGGTGCAGGAAAATACACAGCTTATTTATCAGTTGTGCGGCGATTTTCAGCTGGAGCTGTTACTGCCGCGTATGCTGATGCAATTATCCGGCGGTGAATGGCAGCGGGTGAAAATAGCGGCGATATTTCTGCAATTATGGACAACGGATGACTTGTCCGGGAAATACTTATTACTGGATGAGCCGCGTAACCACCTGGATATTACCCAGCAGGCGATGCTGGATAAATGGATAGCCCGGTTTTGTGAACAGCAGGGAACGATTATTACCAGCGGTCATGATTTAAACCACAGTTATCTGCATGCCGATGCGGTGGTGTTACTTAAAGCCGGTCAGTTACTTGCCGCCGGTGAAACTCAGATAATTATGACTGAAGATATCTTGAGCGAACTTTTTCAGTCTGAAATAAAAAGTATCAGACCAATACAAGAAACACAGTGGCAAATAACAGATTGGCATCAACAACGGCGCTGATTTTTGTTATGCTGTCACATATATTTGTTGTTATGTAGTCGCTGTAAAGATTAAGAATTGTTTAAACGAAGCCCTGGTGTTGAGCGTCAATTGAATCAATTCAGGATATAATCATCACTTCCGATTCTTATTAGGTTGTATTTATGCTTGAGTTTCTTCCGTTTTCCCGGCCAGCTATCGGCGAGTCAGAGATCGCGGCTGTTGAAAAAGTACTGCGTTCCGGCTGGATCACCACCGGCCCGCAAAATCAGCAGCTGGAAGCGGATTTCTGTCAGCGTTTCGGCTGTAAACACGCCATTGCTCTGGCATCCGCAACTGCCGGTATGCATGTTGCGCTGATGGCACTGGGTGTCGGCCCGGGAGATGAAGTGATCACGCCTTCACAGACCTGGGTTTCCACCATCAATATGATCGAGCTGCTCGGCGCGGTACCGGTGATGATTGATGTTGACCGCGACACACTGATGATTCAGCCGGATGACGTCCGTACGGCGATTACCCCGAAGACCAAAGTCATCATTCCTGTTCATTATGCCGGAGCGCCCTGTGATTTGGTTGCTTTACGTGCTATTGCGCAGGAACACAATATTTTCCTGCTGGAAGATGCCGCACATGCCGTTGGTACCCGTTACCGTGACGAGTGGATCGGCGAAAAAGGCACCGCTATTTTCTCTTTCCACGCGATTAAAAACGTCACCTGCGCGGAAGGCGGATTAATTACTACAGATAACGATGAACTTGCACAGCGTATCCGCTGTCTTAAGTTCCACGGGCTGGGTGTGGATGCGTTTGACCGTCAGATGCAGGGCCGCAAACCGCAGGCAGAAGTGGTCGAACCGGGGTTCAAATATAACCTGTCAGATATCCACGCCGCGATTGCGGTGGTGCAGCTGAGCCGGATGGACGAACTGAACGCACGCCGCGCACACCTGGCACAGCTTTACCGTGAAGCCCTGGAGGGGCTGCCGGTTAAATTGTTATCCGTGCCGGATTACCCGCATCTGCATGCCAATCATCTGCTGATGATTCGTGTGGATAAAGCGGTCTGCGGCATCGATCGCGATACCTTTATGGAGCAGTTAAAAGCGGTCAATATCGGGACAGGTCTGCATTTCCGTGCAGCTCATACCCAGAAATATTACCGGGAACGGTACCCGTCATTATCACTGCCGAATTCGGAGTGGAACACCGCGACATTATGTTCGCTGCCGTTCTTCCCGGATATGAAAGACAGTGATGTGACCCGTGTGACAGACGCAATCAGAGCTATTCTTGCGGAGCAGAAATAAGTGTCATTTAACGAAATTAAGAAAGTCTCAGTGGTAATTCCGGTTTACAACGAGGAAGAGAGTCTCCCTCAGTTGCTGGAACGTACAATCAAAGCCTGTCAGTCGCTGAAGCAGGCGTATGAAATTGTGCTGGTGGATGACGGCAGCCGTGACCGTTCAGCAGAAATGCTGACGCAGGCGGCAGAGATCCCTGAAAACCATGTGGTTGCTGTCCTGCTGAACCGTAACTACGGCCAGCATTCCGCAATTATGGCGGGTTTCAGACAGGCCGGTGGTGATCTGGTGATCACCATGGATGCGGATTTACAGAATCCGCCGGAAGAGATCCCGCGTCTGGTTGAAAAAGCAGAAGAGGGCTATGACGTGGTCGGCACACGCCGCGCAAACCGTCAGGACTCCTGGTTCCGCAAAACCGCCTCAAAAATGATCAACAAAATGATCATCGCCGCAACCGGCAGCGCTATGGGTGACTACGGCTGTATGCTGCGTGCGTACCGCCGTCATATCATCGATGCGATGTTACAGTGCCATGAGCGCAGCACCTTTATTCCTATTCTGGCAAATACCTTTGCCCGTAAAACGATTGAGATTGATGTTAAACACGCAGAACGTGAGTTCGGGGACTCAAAATACAGTTTCCTCAAACTGATCAATCTGATGTATGACCTGCTGACCTGCCTGACTACCGCGCCGCTGCGCCTGTTAAGCATTGTCGGCAGTATCATCGCGGCGTCCGGTTTCCTGCTGGCGCTGTTACTGATTATTCTGCGCGTGGCTTTCGGCGCGCTGTGGGCGGCAGAGGGAGTGTTTACCCTGTTCGCCATCTTATTTATGTTTATCGGCGCACAATTCGTGGCAATGGGTCTGCTCGGGGAATATATCGGGCGGATTTATAACGATGTTCGTGCACGTCCCCGGTATTTTATTCAAAAAGTGGTCGGCGCTCAGGCGAAAGAGACCAGTGAAACTGAAACTCAGGAAAAAAACTAATGAAAGCAATCGTATTTGCCTACCATGATATTGGTTGTGTCGGATTGAAGGCCCTGAAAAAAGCGGGCTTTGATATTCAGGCCGTCTTTACCCATACGGACGACCCGGGTGAAAACCATTTCTTCTCATCGGTGGCCCGCGTCAGCGCGGACATGGAATTGCCGGTTTATGCCCCTGAAAACGTTAACCACCCGCTGTGGGTGGATCGCATCCGTGAACTGAAACCGGATGTTATTTTCTCTTTCTACTACCGCGATATGCTGAGCGAAGAAATTCTGGCGCTGGCACCGAAAGGCGTATTTAACCTGCACGGTTCTCTGCTGCCGAAATACCGCGGCCGCGCACCAATCAACTGGGCTGTGCTGAACGGTGAAACCGAAACCGGTGTTACCCTGCACAAAATGGTTGCCAAAGCCGATGCCGGCGATATTGTCGCACAGGAAAAAGTCACTATCGGTGGTGACGATACTTCCCTGATTGTTCACGGTAAAGTCCGTGAAGCCGCAGAAACACTGCTGAACAAAACTTTACCGCTGATTGAGGCCGGTACTTATAAAACCACCGCTCAGGATGAATCTCAGGCAACATACTTCGGCCGCCGTTGTGCGGAAGATGGTCTGATCGACTGGAATCAGCCGGCTGCACAGATCCACAACCTGGTCCGTGCGGTGACAGAACCGTATCCTGGTGCATTCACCTTCCTGGGTGAGCGCAAAATGATCATCTGGCGCAGCCGCGTGCTGGCCGATAACAAAGGCAAACGTCCGGGAACCGTTATTTCTGCGGAACCGCTGGTGATTGCCTGCGGAAACGGCGCGCTGGAAGTGATCAGCGGCCAGGGGGAATCCGGCCTGTATGTGCAGGGTGCCCGTCTGGCAGCGGAAATGGGTATCGTAACTGATGTCCGCGTCGGCCCGAAAGCCACTGCACAGGTTGCCCGCCGTAAGCGTGTGCTGATCCTGGGTGTGAACGGTTTCATCGGTAACCACCTGACAGAACGTCTGCTGGAAGACGGCAACTACGATATCTATGGTATGGATATCAGCTCTTCCGCGATTGATCGTTTCATCGGTGACGAGCGTTTCCACTTTATTGAAGGCGATGTCAGCATTCACACCGAGTGGATTGAGTATCACATCAAAAAATGTGATGTCATTCTGCCGCTGGTGGCGATTGCCACACCAATCGAGTATACCCGTAACCCGCTGCGCGTGTTCGAGCTGGACTTCGAAGAAAACCTGAAAATCGTCCGTTACTGCGCGAAATACAACAAACGTATCATCTTCCCGTCCACCTCCGAAGTGTACGGTATGTGTGATGACAAAGAGTTTGACGAAGATAATTCACGCCTGATTGTCGGCCCGATTAACAAACAGCGTTGGATCTACTCCGTTTCCAAACAGCTGCTTGACCGGGTTATCTGGGCATACGGCGCGAAAGAAGGTCTGAAATTCACGCTGTTCCGTCCGTTCAACTGGATGGGACCGCGTCTGGACAGCCTGAACTCCGCGCGTATCGGCAGCTCCCGTGCTATCACTCAGCTGATCCTGAACCTGGTGGAAGGTTCGCCGATTAAACTGGTTGACGGTGGTGAGCAGAAACGCTGCTTTACTGATATCCATGACGGTATCGAAGCCCTGTTCCGCATCATTGAAAACCGTGACGGCAAGTGTGACGGCCAGATCATCAACATCGGTAACCCGGTGAACGAAGCGAGTATCCGCGAACTGGCAGAAATGCTGCTCGACTGCTTCGAGAAACATCCGCTGCGTGATAACTTCCCGCCATTTGCCGGCTTCCGTAAAATCGAAAGCAGCACTTACTACGGTAAAGGTTACCAGGACGTGGAGCACCGTAAACCAAGCATCAAAAACGCTGAGCGTTTACTGGGCTGGAAACCGACTATCGATACCCGCCAGACTGTGGAAGAAACTCTCGACTTCTTCCTGCGCGGTGCGGTTGAAGAGCTGAGGAACGACGAGTAATGAAAAATGTCGGCCTGCGGGTTGACGTGGATACTTACCGCGGCACACTGGAAGGTGTGCCGCAGTTACTGAAGGTATTTGCGCAGCACGATATTAAAGCCAGTTTTTTCTTCAGCGTCGGGCCGGACAATATGGGGCGTCACTTGTGGCGCCTTTTGCGTCCTAAGTTTCTGTGGAAAATGCTGCGCTCCAATGCGGCTTCATTATACGGCCTGGATATTCTGCTGGCCGGTACAGCGTGGCCGGGTAAGAAAATAGCCCGTGACCTGGGTTACCTGATGAAACAGACGCTGGATGCCGGTCATGAAGTCGGCCTGCATGCGTGGGATCACCAGGGCTGGCAGGCGAAAATCGGCCGCTGGACACCGGCACAAATCACAGAGCAGATTCGTCTGGGTACCGATGCCTTATCACAGGCTACCGGGCAGCCGGTGCAGTGCTCTGCGGTGGCGGGCTGGCGCGCGGATGAACGGGTGATTGAAGCTAAACAGGCATTTGGTTTTGCCTACAACAGTGATTGCCGCGGAACGCATCCGTTTCGTCCGCTTCTTGCAGACGGGACTACCGGAACCGTGCAGATTCCTGTTACACTGCCGACCTATGATGAAGTGGTGGGGCCGCAGGTGGCTGATGCGGATTTTAACGACTTTATCCTCGATGCAATCAGACGGGATCAGGGCGTACCGGTCTATACTATCCACACAGAAGTGGAAGGCATGTCCAAAGCCGCACAGTTTGAGGCATTGCTGGATCGGATTAAAAACGAGGATTTCCGCTTTTGTCCGCTCAGCGAACTGCTGCCGTCTGATTTATCAACATTACCGACAGGCAAAGTGGTACGGGGTGATTTCCCCGGCCGGGAAGGGTGGCTGGGCTGCCAACAAGAGGGATAGCATTACATGCTGAATAACCGGGCGAGTAAAATCGGAGCCTTTCTGCTGGCTCTTTTTTTCGTGTTAACTTACCTTTTCCCGATCAATGATCGTCTGCTCTGGCATCCGGATGAAACCCGGTATGCGGAAATCAGCCGTGAAATGGTGACACAGGGTGACTGGGTCGTTCCCAAATTACTCGATCTGCGTTATTTTGAAAAACCGGTGGCCGGTTACTGGGTGAATAACGTCAGCCAGCTGGTCTTCGGTCATACCAATTTTGCTGTCCGTGCAGGTTCTGTCTTCAGCATCCTTATCAGCACTCTGCTGGTTTACTGGATGACCCTCCTGATGTGGCGCAACCGTCACACGGCATTTGTTGCGTCGCTGGTCTTTGTCTCCATGTTTCTGGTGTTCAGTGTCGGCACATACAGTGTGCTCGACCCGATGTTTGCCATGTGGGTGATTGCCTCGATGGCCTTCAGCTTCAGGGCACTGAAAGCCGAAAATGTGAAAACCAGAATAACCTCCTGGTGCCTGCTTGGTCTGGCCTGCGGTATGGGCTTTATGACCAAAGGCTTCCTTGCGCTGGCGATCCCGGTGGTGGCTATGCTGCCGGTGATGCTGTACCAGCGGCGTTTCCTTGAGTTACTGAAATTCGGCCCGCTGGCGGTTTTCTGCGCAGTGCTGATCAGCCTGCCGTGGGCGATTGCGGTTCATCAGCAGGAGCCGGATTACTGGCGCTATTTCATTGTGGTGGAGCACTTCCAGCGTTTCTCAGGTGAAGATGCCCAGCACGCCTCGCCGGTCTGGTACTACATCCCGGTGATCCTGCTCGGTTGCCTGCCGTGGCTGGCGTTACTGCCCGGCGCATTGTTTAAAGGCTGGAAAGAGCGGCGCAATAATCCGCCGATGTTTTTCCTGTTCTGCTGGTTTGTTGCCCCGTTCCTGCTGTTCAGTATTGCCAAAGGTAAACTGCCGACCTATATGCTGCCGCTGATGGCACCGCTGGCTGTGATGATTGCCAAATACGGCGTTGACTGTGTGCGTAAACACCGGATGAAAGCATTACAGGCGAACGGTATTCTGAACCTGACCTTTGGTGCAGTGGCGGTCGCCGGGCTGATCGTTGCCAGTTATCTGGTGAAAAAACCAATCTATCAGCCGGATGAATGGTCCAAAGTGGTACTGGGCATTGTCGCCTTTACTATCTGGGGCATAATCGGGTATCTCTGTTATCTGCTGAAAGCAAAACACTGGCTGTGGGCGGCTTCCTGCTCACTGGTGATCAGTCTGACATTCGGCAGCGCGGTGCCTGATCGTTCCGTGGATTCCAAACTGCCGCAGGCGTTTATCCGCCAGAATATGACTGATCTGGAAAAAAGTCCGTTTATTGTCAGTAACAGTGTCGGCATCGGTGCCGGGCTGGCCTGGGAACTGAAACGCGGTGATATTTATCTGCTGAATAATTCCGGTGAGCTGACTTACGGCCTGAAATATCCGGACAGCGAATACCGGTTGCTGAATGATGCGACGTTCGCTGACTGGCTGGCGGAAACCCGCAAAAAAGGGCAGGTCGCACTACTGGTAACAGATAAAAATGACACCTACGATGCCAAACTGCCGCCGGCGGACAAACGGACTGAAAACAGCCGGATGACCCTCTATATCTATGATAAACAGCCATAAGGTGTGATGGTGTTCGGGCAAATTGTTTTACTGATTATTGTCAGTTTTCTTACCTGCGGCGGCCAGATCTGCCAGAAACAGGCGGTGGATGTCTGGCAGGCGGCGCAGGAAAATGCAAAACGCAGAGGCCTGTACTGGCTGGCGCTGGCGGTGTTTCTGCTTGGCCAGGGGATGCTGCTGTGGCTGAAACTCCTGCAGGTGATGCCGCTGAATATCGCTTATCCGATGCTGAGTATCAACTTTGTGGTAGTCACCCTGGTGGCACAGTTTTTATACGGTGAGCGGGTGACCCGCAAGCACTGGTGCGGTGTGGCCGCGATTGTCACCGGCGTGATTCTGATGGGAGCGGGACACTGATGCGCGGATATCTCTGGGTGCTCGGCAGTGTGCTGTTTGTCACCGCCGCTCAGCTGCTGCTGAAACTGGGCGTGACACAATTACCCGATATTGCACTGAGCTCACAATGGCTGGATATCCGCTGGCTGTTATCTCAGTGGCAGCCGTTTGCAGTCGTTTTCGCCGGATTGGCGGGGTATGTTCTGTCAATGGTGTGCTGGCTGCTCGCGCTGCGGGATTTGCCGCTTAATAAAGCCTATCCGCTTATCAGTCTGAGCTATGTGTTTGTCTATCTGCTGGCTGCCTTTCTGCCCTGGTTTAATGAAGGTGTGTCGCTGATAAAAAGCATCGGTATTATTTTTATTCTGTTTGGTGTGCGTCTGATCCACAGCAAAGAGAAGCCGGCCGCATAGTCACGGGGCGGTTTACTGTTTTATTAAGCCGCCATTAACCGTTAAGCCTGAATTAATCCTCCCTTTTATTCTTTCTTGTATAACAAAAATATCCTGTTCTTCCGTGAATTATTCTGCAGGGCTCTGGTCTTAATGGAAGTAACAGAGATGGTTACCTTATTGTTATAAAATTGTATCCTTGTCCGGAGGTTATATTGGACGTTAACAGCCGTAAGTCCGCGTTTAATGTGGCGTATCCGTCTGCCGCAATGTGGGCTGTGTTATTTCTGTTGTTTATTGCAGTGACCTATTTTATTCCTTTGGAATTCCGTGCGTTATGGCAGCCGGATGAAACCCGCTATGCGGAAATAAGCCGGGAAATGCTGGCTGACGGCAACTGGGTGGTGCCGCATCTGCTGGATATCCGCTATTTTGAAAAACCGGTGGCGGGTTACTGGGTAAATAACATCAGTCAGATGCTGTTCGGTCACACACAATTTGCAGTGCGTTTTGGTGTCCTGTTCTCGACGATGATCAGCACATTGCTGGTTTACCGGCTGGCAATGAAAATGTGGGATGAGAAAGTCATCGCCCGTACAGCGGCCTTCCTGTATGCCAGTATGTTACTGGTGCTTGCTCTCGGAACCTACAGTACGCTGGATCCGATTCTGACCATGTGGGTCACACTGGTGATTTACCTCAGTTATGGCCTGACTACCGCACAGTCACGCCGTGCATTGCTGGGCTACTGGATCACCTTCGGGCTGGCCTGCGGCATGGCGCTGATGACAAAAGGCTTTCTGGCATTGGTGCTGCCTGTTATTGCACTGATACCGGTGCATATTTTCTACCATCGCTTTAAAACCATGCTCTGTTATTGCTGGGCGGGAATTGCGGCTGCCGGGCTTATCACGCTGCCGTGGGCGCTGGCGATATATCATGCCGAGCCCGATTTCTGGCGCTATTTTGTGATGGTTGAGCATATCCAGCGTTTTATGAGTAAAGAGGCGCAAAACCTCTCGCCGTTCTGGTTCTTTATTCCGATTCTGTTTGCCGGTGTTTTACCCTGGAGTGGTTTTTTATTCGGGGCATTAAAACAGGGCTGGCAACAGCGCCGTGAAAATAAGCCATTATTCTTCCTGTTGTGCTGGACAGTATTACCGTTCTTATTTTTCAGTATCGCCAAAGGAAAATTACTGACCTATATTCTGCCGGTTATTGCACCACTGACGATCCTGATGGCAGCGTATATCCATACTCTGATTAAGAAACAAGCCGTTTCAATCTTTAAACTGAACGCGGTGATCAATATTATTTTGGGCGGTTGCGCCGTTATTGCCCTGCTGGTAATCAATAATCTGGAAAATACCCTGGTGTATTCTGCCGCTGAGCGCGGTAAATTTATCGGCGCCATTGCGATTTTCCTGTTCTGGATTGTGGTTTCAGCGCTAACCCTGATAAAAGGGTGCCGCTACTGGATGCTCGCGGCATTTTGTACCGTGGCGATCAGTTTATCAGTCAGCTCACTGTTACCGGAGCGGACTGAACGGGCAAACTTACCGCAGATCTTTATTCAGAAGAATGCCGCATTGCTGAAAGATGCCCGTTATATTCTGGTCAATAGTGTTGGCATCGGTACATCAGCAGCATGGGAATTGCAGCGCAGTGATATTTATATGTTTGATCGCCCGGGAGAACTGAAATACGGGCTGAGTGACTTATATCCGGATACCCGGGAAAGGTTCATTTCGCATGATGATTTCGAATCCTGGCTGAAAAATGCTCGTAAAACCGGTAATGTTGCGCTGATTCTGCGTGATCGTCACGGGGTGGATGAGAACGATGTCTCACCGGCCGATGAAATGGTCACTGATGAAAACCTGACATTACTGTATTACCGGAAAATGCCTTAACATCCGGTAAAATACGGCAAATATTGACTTTCACCCGCAGATATTAATACAGTAATGCGGGTTGAAGGTCTGCCGCACCGGGGATAATACAATGAAAATCATATTCCGTTCTCTGCTTTTTATCTGCGTATTAGCCGTTGTCGGCTGTTCATCAACGCCGCGTAAATATCATGCACCGCCGATCAAAACAGAATTATCGGACCCGATTATGGTGATTGCCCAGTTGCGGGAACAATTATCGCAATGGTACGGTACGCCATATCATTACGGCGGAATGGATTTAAACGGCATTGATTGTTCCGGTTTCGTCTACCGGACATTTAATGACCGCTTCGCTATTTCTCTGCCGCGCACCACCAAAGCGCAGACAACCTACGGCACCCGGATCGATGTTGAGGATTTACAGCCCGGTGACCTGGTATTCTTTAAAACCGGCGGTGGCGAGAACGGGTTACATGTCGGCATTTATGATTCTGACCGTGCCTTTATTCATGCCTCGACCAGCAAAGGTGTGATGCGTTCCAGCCTGGATAACGTTTACTGGAAAAAAGTCTTCTGGCAGGCGCGCAGACTTTAAAATCACCGGGATAAATATGCTATCTTATCGGCAGCCTATTTTTTCCGGGGGACAACATGTCGTCACTTCGTCTTTTTATTTCTGATTCCTTTGATCCGTGGTTTAACCTTGCCGTTGAAGAGTGTATTTTCCGGCAGATGCCTGCTGACCAGCGCGTGCTGTTTTTATGGCGCAATAATGACACCGTGGTTATCGGCCGGGCACAAAACCCGTGGAAGGAATGTAATACCCGCAAAATGGAATCTGACCATATTAAATTAGCCCGGCGCAGTAGTGGCGGCGGGGCGGTATTCCACGATAAGGGAAATACGAATTTCACCTTTATGGCCGGGAAACCGGAATATGACAAAACGGTTTCCACCAATATTATTCTCAGTGGCTTATCCCGGCTCGGCATTTCGGTATCGGCATCCGGCCGTAATGATTTGGTGGTTAACTGCGAAGACGGTGAGCGGAAAATTTCCGGCTCGGCATACCGGGAAACCAAAGATCGCGGCTTCCATCACGGCACGGTATTAATTAATGCGGATTTAAGCCGTCTGGCGGATTATCTCAATCCGGATCCGAAGAAATTGCAGGCCAAAGGGATCACTTCTGTCCGCTCGCGGGTGACCAATCTGACGGAAATTATTCCCGGGATTGACCATGAGCAGGTGTGCGAAGCGATTAAAGCTGCGTTTTTCGACTATTACGGCGAAAAGGCAGAGGCGGAACTGATTTCACCGGATTCACTTCCTGATCTGCCGGGATTTGCCGAGACCTTTGCCAGACAGAGCAGCTGGGACTGGAATTTCGGCAATGCACCGGCCTTCAGCCATCTGCTGGATACCCGCTTTAAATGGGGCGGGATTGAACTGCATTTTGATGTGGAGCGCGGCATGATCAGCCGGGCGCAGATTTTTACTGACAGCCTTGACCCGGCCCCGCTGGAGCAACTGGCACAACTGCTGACCGGTCAGCGGTACAGCGCTGATGCTGTAACGGCGGTATTCACTGAGCTGATGGCCGGTTATCCGGACATGCACGATGAGCTAATTCAGTTGCGGGACTGGTTGGTGGCAGAGCTTCAGTAAAATATGCCGTTAATCTGAAAGACAATCCGGGTCGGTGCCGTAGGATAGGTGAGGAATAATAAACTGAAGGAGCATATGATGAAAAAACTCATTCCGTTGTTAATCCTGATGGGGGCATCAACCTCCCTGGCTGCAACTGAGCGCGTTACCCTGCATGAAGCGACAGAAAAAGGTGCCGGTAAGGTTATCGGCACTATTGATATTCAGGAAACGGATTATGGTTTGCTGTTTACACCGGCGCTGAATGGGTTACCGCCGGGCGTGCACGGGTTTCACATCCACGAAAATCCGTCCTGTGATGCTGCAGAGAAAGAGGGTAAACCGGTACCTGCCCTGGCCGCAGGCGGCCATTTTGACCCGGCAGGTACAAAAGTTCATGCCGGGCCATATGCTGACGGCCATTTGGGCGATTTGCCGGCACTGTATGTGACTGATGACGGGAAAGCGACCACGCAGGTGCTGGCACCACGCCTTAAAAAACTCAGAGAGATCAAAGGGCATGCCATTATGGTTCATGCGGGCGGTGACAATCATTCAGATTCACCGGCACCATTAGGTGGTGGCGGCGCTCGGATTGCCTGCGGCGTGATAGCAGCAGAATAAAAAATATCCCCGTTTGGCCGGTTGCGGCAGGCGGGGATATTTTTTCAGCTGTTTAGTGTGAACCGCACTCCATAAAACAGCGCGGTTCCGGCAACTGACCGTGATCACGGAATTTTGCCGGTGTGGTATTGAAATGTTTTTTAAAGATGCGGGTAAAGGTTGCCTGTGAGCTGAAGCCATACTGCAACGCGATATCCAGAATAGACATATCGTTATCGCGCAGAGATTTAGCTGCTTCCAGCAGGCGGCGCTTACGGACATACTCACCTAATGTGCATCCCTTGATATCTTTGAAAATACGCTGGAGATGCCATTTTGAATAACCGCTCTTATCCGCAATAGTATCAATCTTGATCCCTTCATTGCGCTGTAACTGGGTTTCCAGCCATTTGATAATATCGTTCACTACACTTTCTGACATGTTCACCTCCCAAAATCGGGCTTACAATCTATAAATTTTAATAGTCACATATGTTATTAACCATATTTTATGAATTTTCCAAGAATTGTGTAGGCAAATCGTGCCTTTCATGATTGAGAATCATTATCAGACCAATAGATGAAACCAATTGTTTTATTACCAGCATATAGCACCATATGTCACCAATTATAGTTTCAATATCGATAGAATCTTCCGACGATAAATATAATTCAGGATGGTTATGTCACAGCAATTTCGGTTTCTTTTTGGGGCAATGGGACGTTTTTTTATGCTGGCACTGATTATGGCTGCCAGTACAGGTCTGTTGTTTATTGATATTCTGGTTCTTAAGAATGATTTGGGTGAAGACTCGGTGACAGAAATTGTTGCTGAGGTGATGCTGCTGGCAGTGATTGTGCTGTTATTTCGCAAAGGGCTGCGGGAGCCGGAGGACAGGGCGGGCTTTTTTCTGATAGCCGGATTTTTTGCCAGCATGCTGATCAGAGAATTGGATCAGATTTTTGACTATATTTCCCACGGAGCATGGTTCTGGTTTGCTGTCCCGGTCTCGCTGATTGCGATTATCTATGCTTTTCTGCATCCGCGCACGGCGGTTAACGGGCTGTACCGTTTTGTCTCTCATCCGGCATACGGCATGATGGTTACCGGTTTGCTGGTGGTGCTGGTTTTTTCCCGCCTGTTCGGTATGGGAATTTTATGGCGCGGTATGATGGGTGATGATTTTAACCGGCTGGCAAAAAACTTGGCCGAAGAAGGCTGTGAATTACTCGGCTACACCTTATGTCTGCTTTCGGCAATCATGTTTTGCCGCAAACAACGGGTTACGGCAAAACCTGATCAACATTAAGGTGCAAGTAACACAGATGTATTGCCGGTAAGCGGATGGCGGAGCGTTATCAGGTCTGCCTGATAAGTTTCCGCCAGTACCGTTTTTTGCAGCACCCCGGCCGGTGTTCCCTGACGGACAATGCGGCCGTTATTCAGCATTATGACGTGATCAGCATATAAAGAGGCCAGATTCAGGTCATGCAGAATGCAGAAGACCGCCAGGGAGGTTGCACTTACACGCTGTTTCAGCATCCGCATCAGGTGTTGCTGGTGATGAAGATCCAGTGCTGCAGTCGGTTCATCCAGTAATAACAGACGAGGGAGAGGCAGCGGACAGCTTAGTTGCATCAGTGCACGCGCCAGATGAACCCGCTGTTGTTCACCACCGGAAAGCTGATACCAGCGTTTCTCCAGCAGTGGTTCACAGGCCGTCAGGTGTATCACTTCATCTGTGGTTGATTGGTGTATGTACTCTCTGTGCAAATCCCCCAATGCAATAATATCTCTGACCCGGTAGGGGGCAGAGATAACACTTTGTTGTGTCATGACCGCCCTGATTTGTGCCAGTGCACCGGCAGACCAGGACGCCATTGGTTTTCCGCGCAGCATGATCTGACCGCTGTCACAGCGATAATAGCCGCTGAGTAAACGAAGAAAAGTTGATTTACCTGCGCCGTTCGGGCCGGTAACCGCAGTGATGGTTCCGCAGTGCAAAGTCAGGGAGATATCACTGACTACCGGCTGTCCGTGACGGGAAAAACTGACATTCTCTGCAACCAGCACCGGTGGCGGATTATTGACGGTTATACGGGGCATATCATTCCTTCACAGAGAAAATCAGCCAGAGAAAATAGGGTGCACCAAGTAATCCGGTCAGTAATCCGACCGGGATTTCTGCTGGTACCACCAGTGTGCGGGCGAGTGTATCGGAGAGCAGTAACAGCAGTGCACCGGCAAGGGCTGATGTCACCAGCAGAAGCCGGTGGTGCCAGCCGAAAATCATACGCATCAGGTGCGGGATAACCAGGCCGATAAAACCGATAATCCCGCTCAGTGCCACGGCAATCCCGGTGAGCAGGGCACTGATCAGCAGGACACACTGTTGTGTCCGGCGGACATTCACTCCGGCATAATGTGCTTCTTCTTCTCCCAACTGAATCATATCCAGCGGACGTGCCAGTCTGAATGCGGCATAAAACACAGGGAGTGCCAGCACGATAGCAGGCAGAAGCAGAGTCCAGCTGATGTGCCCGGTGCTGCCCATCATCCACAGTGAAAACTGACGTAATTCTTTATCATCACTCAGATAATTGAGCACGCCGACAAAGGACATACTGATTGCGTTAACGGCAATGCCGCACAGCAACAGACGCAGCAAAGGCTGACGGCGGCGGTTGAGCAGAAAAATCAGCCCGCTGATACAAAGTGCGCCGCTGAAGGCAGTAATAATATGCAGATACAGTGTGACTGCACCACTCAGATAAGGCGCGATAAAGACAATCCACAGTGCCACCGCAACGGCTGCGCCGCTGCTGATCCCGAGCAAACCGGGGTCTGCCAGCGGGTTGCGGAATAATCCCTGCAATAATACCCCGGCGGTGGCCAGTGCCATACCCACCAGAACTGCCAGAACAATCCGCGGCAGACGGACAGATAACCAGATCTGCCAGAGTTGCGGGGTTACTTCACCCCGCAGGAATGCGCTGACAGAAACCGGCAGTCCGCCGGTATTCATGGCCGTCAATATCATGATCACCAACAGAAAACAGAGGCACAGGCGGCGCAGATGAAAGGCGGGCGGATTATTCATAACACGGCTGCTGCCTCCATCGCTTCACGTAACTGATGCAGTGTATCCGGGGTTTGTAACCCGAAGCCGAGAAACCCCATATCATCAGCCACCAATACCCGCTTATGTTTTCCGGCAGGTGTCTGAGCCAGCCCCGGTAACTGCCAGAGATTGCCGGTGCTGCCGAGAGAAGCCAGACCGCTGCGGGTGATCACCACTAAATCGGGCTGAGCGGCAATCATTCCTTCTGCTGACAGCGGGCGATAACGGCGGAAAGAAGCGGCTGCGTTTCTTCCGCCTGCACTGCGGATAAGGCTGTCTGCCGCCGTATCTGTACCGGCTGCCATCGGAGCAGTACCGGCGTGGCTGAGCAGAAACAGTACATTCACCGGCAGTGGTGTCTGCGGTACAGCATCCAGTTTCCGGTTAATGTCAGCGACCAGTACAGCGGCGGCTGACTGTAAGGCCAGAGCCTCCGCAATCTGACGGACTTTCGCGGTAATAGCCGGTAGTTCTGCCGCAGCACTGACAGTGACGACAGGGATACCCGCCGCGCTGATCTGCGATAAAACGGCAGAAGGATAAGCCAGTTCACTGGCGAGGATCAGTGAAGGCTGAAGCGACAGCAGACCTTCCGCATTCAGAAGCCGCAGATAGCCGACATCCGGCAACTGAGTGACCTGCGGCGGATGCTCGCTGGTGGTATCACGGGCAATTACCCTGTCACCGGCACCGAGAGCAAAAACAATCTCCGTGACATCACCGCCAAGGGTAATAATGCTGCCCTGCATACTGCGTGCAGACGGAAAAAAACAGAGCAGCAGTAGCAGGAGGACATATTTTTTCATGCCGCCGCCTCACCGCTGCAGTCTGTCAGCAGGGCATTAATCTGACTGCGCCAGATCGTTTGTTCCGGTTCACCCTCGGTGCGCTGTCCGAACAGCTGGGCGATAGCCTGACCGTTTTTATCAAATAATTCCAGGCTGGTGACAATACCGTCTTTGGTGGGTTTGCGGGTAATCCAGGATTCCGCAACAGCCGATTCGATCAGATGGAGAGTGAACGACGGATTGAAAATATTGATCCAGTGCTGTCCGTCGCGGGGGCTGATATAAGGTTCAACCCGGCCAATGGCGCCGGTAAAAATCTGTACACAGCCCCGGTTGGCGACAAAGATCATAATGTCATTCTGTTCTTCCGTACACTGAGTGAGCAGGCGTGATAACGCGCTGTTATCCACCCGCTGTGCCAGGGTGTTATCCACACAACGGAATGCCTGCAAGCGGCTGATATTAAATATTTTTAACAGAACAAAAAATTGGTGAACATCCGTCATTTGCTGCCAGTGACGGGTAAATTCAGCCTGCTGCTCCGGTGTCAGTGATGTGCAGGCCGGGATGACGGCCGGTTCCGGAACAACCTGCGGGTTATCATACGCGGCGAACTGTGCTGTCAGGTGATGCCAGACCCCCATATCGGTATCAGCGGTGGTATAAATTTTGTGGACGGCATCTCCGTGGCGGTCAAAAAACTGAAGGCTGTGGCGCAGACCGCGCGGAGTATTTTCCGCGAAGGCAAATACTGTCTGCCACTGAGACAGAAAAAAGCGTAAATCCAGCCCGTACGGGTTCAGCAGCAGGCAGGCGTGTTCCCCGAATTCAGCATTATCATAGGTGCCGGTATGTTCATGTACCGCGTGGTCATTGCGGGTGATGCCTTTCAGCTCCCCGGCGGTACCCAGCATCCGGAAAATGGCGGGGATATCCCGGGTGAGGCGGCAGGCGTCATAACCGGCCCGGCAGTGTGCCAGTTCTGCCTCGGATATGCCCATCTCAGCGGCGATATCACGGGCGTGGATAAGATGTCCCTGTTCTTTCAGGGCAAGGTAACGGGAGAGTGTTTCACTGTGCATAGCAGATCCTTACTTTTTCGTGATCTGCACCAAACCGGCGCAGACCGGATAACCGGTATTAAAAAGTAAGCTGGCTGCCTTAAGGAAACAGGTGGCTGGCCTGTGTGTTATTTGGTCAGAATAAGTTTTCCGTTTTTAGTCCTGCGCAGGTGATATTCCTCATTCTGATGGCGGATAATAATCCGCTGCTGCGGCCCCAGGAGTGCTTCACTGCTGATAACCGTGATTTTATCTGTTGCTGTATTTTTATATCCGGTAAGTACGGATATCACATAATTCTGATTATTTTCAGTCATATAATTTTATTTGATATCAATTCGCATTCGCAAATTATTATCAGCAGCTGACGAGAGTGGTTCAAGTGATTTTTTCCGAGAGAGGGAATTTACACGGAAAAAGTGAGCGGCATCTCAACTATATGGGGAAGGAATGATAACTGCGGGTGATGAATAAACAGGATGCGGGTGCATCCTGTTTCGTAACAAGGGAATAGTTTCAGCTGAAACGGGCATCCGCCGCATCAGCCAGAATATCCAGCATGGTGACGGTATCTGCCCAGCTCAGGCACGGATCGGTAATTGACTGCCCGTAAACCGGCGCTTTGTGATTCACCAGTTTTTGTGTGCCTTCCTGAATAAAGCTTTCGGCCATAACACCGGAGATAGCCCGCGAGCCGTCTTTAATCTGCTGTGCGACATCTTTGGCGACATCCAGCTGACGGCGGTGGATTTTCTGACAGTTGCCGTGGCTGAAATCAATCACCAGATGTTCCGGCAGATCAAACTGGCGCAGTTGATCACAGGCGTGAGCAATATCACCGGCAGCATAGTTCGGTGTCTTACCGCCGCGCATAATAATGTGCCCGAACGGATTGCCTTTGGTCTGATAAATCGTCATCTGCCCGTCTTTATCCGGTGACAGGAACATATGACCGGCCTGTGCGGCGCGGATGGCATCAATCGCAATTTTGATATTGCCGTCAGTACCGTTTTTGAAGCCGACCGGGCAGGAGAGTGCGGAGGCCATTTCGCGGTGGATCTGGCTTTCCGTGGTCCGGGCACCGATAGCCCCCCAGCTGATAAGATCCGCAATATACTGCCCCGTGACCATATCAAGAAACTCGGTGGCTGTCGGGACATTCAGTGCATTAACGTCGATCAGCAGTTTGCGCGCCAGCCGGATACCTTCATTGACCTGACAGGAGTTATCCAGACGCGGATCTGAAATCAGTCCTTTCCAGCCGACCACGGTACGCGGCTTTTCAAAATAGGTGCGCATCACAATTTCAAGGCGTGAGCTGTATTTCGGCAGCAGTTCGCTCAGGCGCTGTGCGTAATCCAGTGCGGCGATCGGGTCATGCACGGAGCAGGGGCCGACAATCACCAGCAGACGCGGATCATCGCCGGTTAAAATACGTTCAATGCGGGTTCGTGATGTGGTGACATTCTTATTAATTGCTTCTGTGGCCGGAAACTCACCGGCCAGCGCAGACGGGGTGATCAGTTTGTCTATCGCCCGTGTGCGCAGTTCATCCGTTTTTTCCATAGATTAGTGCTGTCTCTGAATTCGGTCAGTTGCTGTGTTAAACCACAGTGATACCGATCACAATAAACGAAAACGTGATGATTACAAGATACAATTGCAGAAAGTGGATCACCGCGGGAATGTGATCCACTTAACCGTTTCCGCTGTCAGAACATACGGCGGTTTAATCCCAGAGAATCGATGATTTTTGTCGATATCTCTTCCACCGAATAGTTGGTGGTATTGAGGTAGCTGATTTTGTGTTTGCGGTACAGCGCTTCCACCTCTGCCAGCTCCATCCGGCACTGACGGATTGAGGCGTAGCGGCTGTTTTCACGGCGCTCTTCGCGGATAGCAGCCAGACGCTCGGGGTCAATGGTCAGACCGAATAACTTATTATTATACGGCTTCAGGGCCGCAGGCAGCTGCAGGTTATCCATATCATCTGCGGTGAACGGATAGTTGGCGGCCTGGATACCGAACTGCATGGCCAGATACAGGCTGGTCGGGGTTTTACCGCAGCGGGAAACGCCGAGCAGAATAACCTGCGCCTGATCCATATTGCGCAGGGAGACACCGTCATCATGTGCCAGTGCGAAATCAATGGCCGCGATACGGGCATCATACTGGCTCAGATTGCGCTTGGATAAGCCGTGGGTCCGGTTGAATATCGGCTGCGGATCCATCTGAATCTCTTTCTGAATCGGCGCGACCAGGGTTTGCACTATGTCCTGGCAGCAGCCCTGACTGCCGGTGATGGCTTCGCGCACGTCCTGACAGATAATGGAGTAGAACACCAGAGGGCGTAACCCGGTGGTTTCAAAAATGGTATCGATTTTTTGTCTGATTTCCAGCGCGCGCTCGACAGTTGCCACGAACGGCAGGGTGTAAGCGATAATATCAATAGGGAATTGTGACAATACAGCATGACCTAATACTTCCGCCGTAATTGCCGTTCCGTCAGAAATAAAGAAGACACTCCGTGTTTCTTTATTTTGTGTATCAGAAGATGAGCCGGTTGTGATAGACATGTTATTTATTTTCCTATGTTTTTTGCTGAATCGATAATCCGGAGCAACGGCACAAATAAATTAAAACATGATTATAAAGGATAAAAAAATATTGTAATCGGGTTGATCGATTCACCTGTCTATATTCTTACAAACATTGTGATAATCTGTTTCTGATGCTCAGCAGAGCCCGTATTTCCGATTTTACCTTCTTTTGAATGTTAAAAGGATTGCTTGCAATGTCCAACAATGGTCAAACCCCGTGTAATGTACTTTGGTATAACCAGTTAGGTATGAATGACGTACCCCGTGTCGGTGGTAAAAATGCGTCTTTAGGCGAAATGATAACCAATCTTTCCGGATTAGGCGTGTCTGTTCCCAATGGTTTTGCCACCACGGCACAGGCCTTCAATGACTTTCTTGAGCAAAGTGGCGTCAACCAGCGCATTTATGAGCTGCTGGATAAAACGGATGTTGACGATGTCAACCAGCTGGCGAAAGCCGGTGCGCAGATCCGCGCATGGGTAATTGATACCCCGTTCTCCGCGGAATTTGAGCAGGACATCCGTCACGCGTATGAGCAGCTGTCCGAAGGCGAGAAAGGCGCATCTTTTGCTGTGCGTTCTTCCGCAACGGCTGAGGATATGCCGGATGCCTCCTTCGCAGGACAGCAGGAAACCTTCTTAAACGTGCAGGGTATTGATGCGATCATGGTCGCCATCAAGCACGTATTTGCCTCATTATTTAATGACCGCGCGATTTCTTACCGCGTGCATCAGGGCTATGACCACCGTGGTGTTGCACTGTCTGCCGGTGTTCAGCGCATGGTGCGTTCTGACCTCGCGTCTTCCGGCGTGATGTTTACTATCGATACCGAGTCCGGTTTTGACCAGGTTGTCTTTATCACATCCGCTTACGGGTTGGGTGAGATGGTGGTACAGGGCGCGGTAAACCCGGATGAGTTTTATGTCCACAAACCAACCCTGGAAAAAGGCCGTCCGGCTATTGTCCGCCGCACCATGGGTTCCAAGAAAATCCAGATGGTTTATGCGGATGACACCAGCCACGGCAAACAGGTGCGTATTGAGGATGTGGATGCAGAAAAATGCAAACGTTTCTCACTGACCGACAGCGAAGTGGAAGAACTGGCAAAACAGGCCGTTACCATTGAAAAACACTACGGCCGTCCGATGGACATCGAGTGGGCGAAAGACGGTAACAACGGCAAACTGTATATCGTTCAGGCGCGTCCGGAAACCGTCCGCTCTAACCAGCAGGTGATGGAACGTTATCAGCTGAACGGCCAGAGTAATGTGCTGGTTGAAGGCCGTGCAATCGGTCACCGTATCGGTGCCGGTGTGGTCAAAGTTATCCATGACCTGAGCCAGATGGATCGTATTCAGCCGGGTGATGTGTTAGTCACTGATATGACTGACCCTGACTGGGAACCGATCATGAAGAAAGCGGCGGCGATTGTTACCAACCGCGGCGGTCGTACCTGTCACGCGGCAATCATTGCCCGTGAGCTGGGGATCCCGGCGGTGGTTGGTTGCGGTGATGCCACCGAACTCCTGAAAGAAGGCCAGGAAGTGACTGTTTCCTGTTCTGAAGGGGATACCGGTTACGTCTACGGCGGCAAACTGGATTTTGATATCCACTCTTCTGAAATCGATAAAATGCCGGAAGTGGGCACCAAAATCATGATGAACGTCGGTAACCCTGACCGTGCATTTGACTTTGCCTGCCTGCCGCATGAAGGTGTCGGCCTGGCACGTCTGGAATTTATCATCAACCGTATGATTGGTGTGCACCCGCGTGCACTGCTGGAATTTGATCAGCAGACTCCGGAATTACAGGCTGAAATCCGCAGCATGATGCAGGGCTATGATGATCCGGTTGAATTCTATATCGGCCGTCTGGTTGAAGGGATTGCCACTATTGCTGCGGCGTTCTATCCGAAGAAAGTGATTGTCCGTCTGTCTGACTTTAAATCCAACGAATATGCCAACCTGGTCGGCGGGGATATCTACGAACCGCATGAAGAGAACCCGATGCTGGGCTTCCGTGGTGCAGGCCGTTATGTGCATGATGATTTCCGTGATTGTTTCGCGCTGGAATGTGAAGCAGTGAAACGTGTGCGTAATGATATGGACCTGACTAACGTCGAAGTGATGATCCCGTTTGTCCGTACTGTGGCACAGGCAGAAGCCGTGGTGAATGAACTGGCGGTTCATGGTCTGAAACGCGGTGAAAACGGCCTGCGTCTGATCATGATGTGTGAAATCCCGTCAAACGCACTGCTGGCAGATCAGTTCCTCGAGTATTTCGATGGCTTCTCTATCGGCTCCAACGACATGACACAGCTGACACTGGGTCTGGATCGCGACTCCGGTGTGGTTTCCACTCTGTTTGACGAGCGTAACGATGCGGTGAAAGCGCTGCTGTCGATGGCTATCAAAGCGGCGAAAGCACGTAACAAATATGTGGGAATCTGTGGTCAGGGGCCATCCGACCACCAGGATTTTGCTGCCTGGCTGATGGAGCAGGGAATCGACAGTGTTTCTCTTAATCCGGATACTGTAGTGAAAACCTGGATTTCATTAGCAGAAAATCACTGATTCAATCATTTAAAATGATTAAAAGCCCGGATTATTTCGGGCTTTTTTTTCGTATTCAGTGTTAGAATGTCTGTGCGCACTTAAGGCAAATCAAAATAAAACCAAATCAGATACCCTGAATTACAGGCAAAAAAAAAGCCTATCATGGGCTGACAGGCAAAGACTACACACAGCAATATTTGTATTCGGAAGGTATCATTGTAATGAATAACAATACCTTTTAATTCGTTACTTGATGGCTGATATATTAAAATAATTAAGATATGCCTGCATTAAGAATTGTCTCAATATATATATTTACTGATTGTTAGATAAGTGAAATATATTCAGAACCTCTGTCCGTATCCGGAATAAGTCCGGTGCAATTCTCTCAATGTATATTAATATTTCAAATTATTAATGCTATTTATGAACCATATTTGAATAATTAATTAAATATATCAGAGGTGCACTTCTGCACCTCTGATTAAAAACTTATTCTTTTTCTGAGAGTTGTTCTTCCATATAAGCGCGAACCTCGGTCAGGTCATCTGACGGCTTCGGCACATCATTCATCCACGCTTTCAGCAGTGTGTAAGAAACTGCCAGCACGACAGGGCCGATAAAGAGCCCGATCATTCCGAGCGATAACATCCCGCCGATAACGCCGGTCAGAATCAGGACCATCGGTAAATCCGCCCCCATTTTGATGAGGTACGGGCGCAATACGCCATCCATGGTGGCAACAATACCGGCCCAGACAATCATGACGACAGCCCAGGTGGTATCTCCGGTCCAGAACAGATAAATGATGGACGGGATCATAATCAGCAGCGGTCCGAGTTGTGCCACACAGCAGATAAAAATAAGCACCGTCAGGATGGCGGCAAACGGCACACCGGCCAGCCCCAGCCCCAGACCACCGATAATTGCCTGAGTTAGTGCGGTGACCACCACACCCAGTGCCACGGCGCGTACAGACATCGCTGCCAGCAGTACGGCGGCATCGCCGCGCATGCCGGCGAGGCGCAGAGCAAAGTGACGGAAACCGCGCATCGCTTCTTCACCCTGAAGATAGAGCAGAGCACTGAACAGCAGCATAATCGCCAGATGGAACAGGAATTTACCGGCACTCAGCAACTGAGTCAGGAACCAGGCCGCGCCCTGTCCGAGGTAAGGCTGGATTTTGGCCATCATCGCGTTGCCGCCGCTGGCGACCAGGGTTGTCCAACTGGCAAACAATTTCGGCCCGATAACCGGGATTGAGTCAAGCCAGTAGAGCTCCGGCAGTGTCAGCTGCCCCGGGGATTTGACCCAGCGCATCAGCGGCTCGCTGTTCTCGACAATACTGTTGATAAGCAGCGCCAGCGGAAAGACAAACAGCAGAATAATCAGCATGACCATCACAGATGCGGCTATCCAGCGGCTGTTACGGACACGGCGGCGGATTGCGGTATAAACCGGCCAGGTGGCAATCACTATCATACCCGCCCAGACGAAGCCCGGAAGAAACGGACTTAATACCCAAAAACTAATGACAATGAGAATTGATATCGCTCCGACGGCGAATATTAGTTTAGGTAAATCATAACCCGGTTGCGATTTTTCCACGGATAAGTTTCCCTTTGTAAATGAATTAACTGGTTGTTCCCGATAAAGGAGCGCAAATATTGCGTTATTTTATTGCAGGCGCAAAATGAATACATTGTGTGTTAAGGTGAATATTCTCGCATGAATCATGCATCAGAATGAAGAGTTAACCACATAATTATATTGTCAGATTTGCAATGTGACCATTTATGATAAAAGAGCCGCAGATAATGATCCCACGATTAACGCAATCCCCACAGGTAAGCCCGGCGGTTGAACGTTATATTCACGCCCTCAATGAAAGCGGATTTACCGGCGATACCACCACCCGCTATGGCGATCGGCTGACACTCGCGACCGACAACAGTATTTATCAGCTTCTGCCGCAGGCAATCGTTTTCCCGCGTTCGACCGCTGATGTGATTCTGGTGATGCGCCTTGCCGCACAGGATGAATTCCGTTCGGTTACCTTTACCCCGCGCGGCGGCGGTACGGGCACTAATGGTCAGTCGCTGAATAACGGTGTGGTGATCGATTTATCCCGCTATATGAACCGCATTCTTGAAATTAACCCGGAGCAGGGCTGGGTGCGGGCGGAAGCGGGTGTGATTAAAGATCAGCTCAATGCGTATCTGAAACCGTACGGCTATTTTTTCGCGCCGGAGTTATCCACCTCCAACCGCGCCACTCTCGGCGGAATGATTAACACCGATGCTTCCGGCCAGGGCTCGCTGGTGTACGGCAAAACCTCTGACCATGTGCTGGGGCTGCGCTCGGTACTGCTTAGCGGTGATCTGCTGGATACCGCGCCGCTGCCGGTCAGCGAGGCGTGGCGCTGTGCACAGGAGGAAAGTGCGGCGGGGGAACTTTACCGCACCACACTGGAGAGTTGCGAAACTCACCGGCAGACCATTCTGGACAGCTTTCCGAAGCTCAACCGCTTTCTGACCGGTTATGATCTGCGCCATGTCTTCAGTGATGATATGCAGACCTTTGATCTGACCCGCATCCTGACCGGCTCGGAAGGCACTCTGGCGGTGATCACTGAGGCAAAACTCAATATCACGCCGATCCCGGAAGTGCGCCGCCTGGTGAATGTCAAATATGATGCATTTGATTCCGCACTGCGCAATGCCCCGTTTATGGTGGAGGCTCAGGCGCTGTCAGTGGAAACCGTGGATTCAAAAGTGCTGAATCTGGCGCGAGAAGATATCGTCTGGCATTCCGTCAGTGAATTGATCACGGATGTGCCGGATAAGACCTTGCTGGGATTAAATATTGTCGAATTCTGCGGTGATGATGAAGCACTGATTGACGGGCAGGTTGCGTCACTGTGTGAACGCCTGGATTCATTAATGGCAAATAATGAAGCGGGTGTGATTGGCTATCAGGTCTGCCGTGAACTGAGTGGTATTGAGCGTATTTATGCAATGCGCAAAAAAGCGGTGGGTCTGCTCGGTAACAGTAAAGGGGCGGCAAAACCGATCCCGTTTGTCGAAGATACCTGTGTGCCGCCGGAACATCTGGCGGATTACATCACAGAGTTCCGCGCGCTGCTGGACAGTCATCACCTGGAATACGGCATGTTCGGTCATGTGGATGCGGGCGTATTGCATGTGCGTCCGGCGCTGGATATGTGCTCTCCGGAACAGGAAATGCTGATGAAGCAGATTTCCGATGATATTGTCGCGCTGACTGCCAAATACGGCGGGCTGCTGTGGGGTGAGCACGGTAAAGGGTTCCGGGCACAGTACAGTGAGGCTTTTTTCGGTGACACGCTGTATCGCGAACTGCGCCGTATCAAAGGGGCATTTGACTCGGAAAACCGGCTCAATCCCGGCAAAATTTGTGCGCCGTTAACCAGTGACGCACCGATGATGCAGGTGGATGCGATCAAGCGCGGCACCTATGACAGAACAATCCCCGTTGAGGTCAGAAATACTTTTTCCGGCGCGATGAACTGTAACGGCAACGGCCTGTGTTTTAATTTTGATGTCAAAAGCCCGATGTGTCCGTCAATGAAAGTGACGCAATCACGCTTTCACTCGCCGAAAGGCCGTGCCGGGCTGGTGCGCGAATGGCTGCGGCTGCTGACAGAGCAGGGCACGGACCCGGCGCTGTTATCACGGGCCGTACCGCAGAGCCGGATCTCTCTGCGTGGTCTGATTGAAAAAATTGGCAATACGCGGCGGGCATCCCGCGGGGAATATGATTTCTCCCATGAAGTGAAGGAATCGATGTCCGGTTGTCTGGCCTGCAAAGCCTGCTCCACACAGTGCCCGATTAAAATTGATGTACCGGAATTCCGCGCCCGGTTTCTGGCGCTCTATCACGGACGCTATCTGCGCCCGCTGCGCGACCATCTGGTGGCGAATGTGGAAGCCGGTGCACCGCTGATGGCGAAAGCGCCGAAGATGTTTAACTTTTTCCTGAAACAGCCGTGGGTGCAGAAACTCAGTGAAAAAGCAGTGGGTATGACCGATTTACCGCTGCTGTCGTCACCGTCACTGAAACAGCAGCTGGCGGGGAGCAACGCGGTTTCCGTCACCCTGGAAATGCTGGAAAGTATGAGTGAGGAACAGCGCCGCGCCGGGCGCTATCTCTTTATCGTTCAGGATCCGTTCACCAGCTATTTTGACGCAAAAGTGGTGGCCGATTTTGCCGCACTGACGGAAAAGCTTGGTTTTCAGCCGGTGCTGCTGCCGTTCAGCCCGAACGGAAAAGCGCAGCATATTAAAGGTTTTCTCGCCCGCTTTGCCCGTACGGCAAACAAAACGGCGGATTTCCTCAACCGGGTGGCACGGCTCGGCTGTCCGATGGCGGGTGTCGATCCGGCGCTGGTGCTCTGTTACCGCGATGAATACAAAACTGTTCTGCCACCGGAGAAACAGCAGTTTCGCGTGATGTTAGTCCATGAATTTCTGACAGAATATGCGGATTTATTACCGGTGAAAGATATCAGTGAGGATACTCCCCCCTGGTATCTGTTCAGCCATTGTACCGAGGCCACTGCACTGCCGGACAGTGTGAAAATCTGGCAGAATCTCTTCCGCCGTTTTGGTGCCTCACTGCAGTCTGTCAGTACCGGCTGCTGCGGTATGGCGGGGACCTACGGTCATGAGATGCCGAACCTGGCGCGCTCGAAAGGGATTTATCAGCTTTCCTGGGCGCAGCCGTACCAGTCACTGCCATCAGAGCGCTGTCTGACCACCGGATATTCCTGCCGCAGTCAGGTAAAACGGATGGAAGGCAAAGTGATGCTGCACCCGTTGCAGGCGCTGCTGACACTGGTATCCTGACAGCGGGATAAAACACGACGCGGAGAACTGATTAATGATATGGAAACGACCTGCAACACCGGCAGAACTGAATCGCATCTCGGAAGGGAATATGCTCAGCCACCTGGGCATTGTCTTCACGGCAGTGGAGCCGGAGCAGTTAATCGCGACGATGCCGGTTGATGAGCGGACAAAACAGCCGCACGGCCTGCTGCACGGCGGGGCATCGGTGGTACTGGCAGAAAGCCTCGGCTCTGTGGCCGGTTATCTGTGCAGTGAAGGGGATGAAACCGTGGTCGGTGTTGAGATTAACGCCAACCATGTGCGTGCGGTGCGCAGTGGTGTTGTTACCGGTTATTGCAAGGCGATACACCTCGGACGCAACCAGCAGGTCTGGTCTATTGAGATTTTTGATGAGCAGCAGCGGTTATGCTGTATTTCCCGTCTGACC
The DNA here is from genome assembly GCF_022819185.1 of Morganella sp. HSTU-ASny43. NCBI lineage: Bacteria > Pseudomonadati > Pseudomonadota > Gammaproteobacteria > Enterobacterales > Morganellaceae > Morganella > Morganella sp. HSTU-ASny43. Next base: position 24,517 of record NZ_WSPG01000019.1, on the reverse strand, counting down.
ACCGCGATTCTGCGCGGGTCAAAAAATTAACACCTGAGCAACATGTCAGCCGGTATTGCGTGAATTCCGCCCGGAATTTCCGTGTACCGGCACTTCTCTTCAAAAGTCGTATTTATAATGATCCTTTTGTGCCATTGATACTGTACTGGCTGGTACGGTAATAAGTATTTATCATTGATAAATAATCTCTTTTATAAACAAAAGATTAATTCATTTTCCGCTCAAAAATGATAACGCCCGCCCGACATGTTTGTCTATTATTTAAGCAGCAATCGGAATATCCTTTCAAAGCAAGTGGTTGAAGTGAGAAATATTATCATTAACATGATGTTTACGGAGAGCTCCCGTCGAATTTTATGAGGTCAATAATGACAACGCACAGCACCAACCCGGTGGAAACTTTTTCACTGAATGATAATGACTGGACAGGTATCACACTGACAGCGGCCGCTGCAAAGCAGATTGTGACACTGATGAAAAACACCCCGGACAGTATCGGGCTTTGCCTGAGTGTCAAACAATCCGGTTGTGCCGGGTTTGGTTATGTTTTTGAAATGATTAATCAGGCGGATGCAGAGGATATGTTGTTTGAGCGCGACGGCGCCCGGCTGTATGTCCCGCGCAAAGCCATGCCGTTTATTGACGGCACGGAAGTGGATTTTGTCCGTGAAGGGCTGAATCAGATATTTAAATTTAATAATCCGAAAGCTCAGCATGCCTGCGGGTGTGGTGAAAGCTTCGGGGTTTAAGAGCGAAGCCATATTATGTCTCAGAGCAATGCAGAGATTGGTGAAGACGTCCAGACCTGGCTGAATGACGGACGCTATAAAGAGGGCTTCTTCACTAACGTCGCCACGGATGAACTGGCGAAAGGGATCAACGAAAATGTGATCCGCGCCATTTCCGCCAAACGAAATGAACCGGAGTGGATGCTCAATTTCCGGCTGGAGGCTTTTCAGCACTGGCTGGGGATGGAAGAGCCGCACTGGCTGAAGGCGAAGTATCCGCAGCTGGATTATCAGGATTACAGCTATTACTCCGCGCCGTCATGCGGCTCGTGTGATGATACCTGCGGCTCACAGCCGGGGGCGGTGCAAAGCCCGGCGGGCAGTTTCCTGACCAGTGAAGTGGAAGAAGCCTTTGAAAAACTCGGCGTGCCGGTTCGCGAAGGGCAGGCGGTGGCGGTGGATGCGATTTTTGACTCCGTATCCGTCTCAACCACTTACCGTGATGAGCTGAAAAAACACGGTGTGATTTTCTGCTCGTTCGGGGAAGCGATTCACGACTATCCGGAACTGGTGCAAAAATACCTCGGTACCGTGGTATCCAATCACGATAACTTTTTCGCCGCACTTAACTCGGCGGTTGCCTCTGACGGCACCTTTGTTTATGTCCCGAAAGGGGTGCGCTGCCCGATGGAATTATCCACCTATTTCCGCATTAATGCAGCCAAAACAGGCCAGTTTGAACGCACCATTCTGATTGCGGATGAAGGCAGTTATGTCAGCTATATCGAAGGCTGCTCCGCACCGGTGCGTGACACTTATCAGCTGCATGCGGCGGTTGTGGAAGTGATCATCCATAAAGATGCGGAAGTGAAGTATTCCACTGTTCAGAACTGGTTCTCCGGCGGTGACAGTGAAGGCGGCATCCTCAACTTTGTCACCAAGCGGGCACTGTGTGAGGGTGAAAATTCCAAAATGTCATGGACACAGTCTGAAACCGGCTCTGCTATCACCTGGAAATACCCGAGTGTGATCCTCAAAGGGGATAACTCTGTCGGTGAATTCTTCTCTGTTGCCCTGACCAACGGCACACAGCAGGCGGATACCGGTACCAAGATGATCCACATCGGCCGCAATACCAAATCCACAATTATCTCGAAAGGGATTTCCGCCGGGAGAAGCCAGAACAGCTACCGGGGACTGGTGAAGGTGCTGCCGGGGGCGGAAAACGCCCGTAACTTTACTCAGTGTGACTCAATGCTTATCGGCACAGAGTGCGGCGCACACACTTTCCCGTATGTGGAAGTGATGAATAACAGTGCGCAACTGGAGCATGAGGCCACCACCTCGCGTATCGGTGAAGACCAGCTGTTTTACTGCTTACAGCGCGGTATCAGCGAAGATGACGCCATCTCAATGATTGTAAACGGTTTTTGTAAAGATGTGTTCTCTGAGCTGCCGCTGGAATTTGCCGTGGAAGCACAGAAACTGCTGGCGATAAGCCTGGAACACAGTGTCGGTTAATCCATCAGAATCAGCGCCTGCGGGATAACCGGCGGGACGGAGTAGTACATTATGTTAAGTGTAAAAGATTTGCATGTCAGCGTGGAAGGTAACGAAATCCTCAAAGGGTTATCACTGGACGTGAAACCGGGGGAAATCCACGCCATTATGGGGCCGAATGGTTCTGGTAAAAGTACCCTGTCTGCCACACTGGCCGGCCGGGAAGAGTATGAAATTGACAGCGGGTCGGTCACTTTTAAAGGTAAAGACCTGCTGGAGCTGGCACCGGAAGATCGTGCCGGTGAAGGCATTTTCCTCGCCTTTCAGTACCCGGTGGAAATTCCCGGGGTAAGTAACCAATTTTTCCTGCAAACCGCAGTTAATGCAGTGCGCGAGTATCGTGGTGAAGAGGCGCTGGACCGCTTTGATTTCGCTGATTTTATCGAAGATAAAATTGAGTTGCTGAATATGCCGCAGGATCTTCTGACGCGTGCGGTGAACGTCGGGTTCTCCGGCGGTGAGAAAAAACGTAATGATATCCTGCAGATGGCCGCCCTTGAGCCGTCACTCTGCATTCTTGATGAAACGGATTCCGGGCTGGATATTGATGCCCTGAAAACCGTGGCCAACGGCGTGAATCAGCTGCGCAGCCCGGAACGCGCCTTTATTATTGTCACTCACTATCAGCGCATCCTGGATTATGTGAAGCCTGACTTTGTTCATGTGCTGTATCAGGGCAAAATCATCAAATCCGGTGATTTCTCACTGGCGAAAAAACTGGAGGAGCAGGGATATGGCTGGCTTATTGACCAACAGTGAACGCGCGCTGAAACGCCGCGAAGTCAGTGAGCGCAATCTGGCCGCAATGGGGCGGATAGAACAGCTTATCGCGCAGCATCCGCTCTCCGGGCACGCCGCGCAGCACTGGCAGCAGGCACAGAAAACCGGCTTCCCGGCCTTTCATCAGGAAGACTGGCATTATACGTCGCTGACACCATTGCTGGAGGCAGATTATCAGGATAAGACCGGAACACTGAACGTCTTACCGGAGGTGGTGCTGACCTCACTGAATGCATACCGCATAGTGCTGGTGGACGGTGTATTTGCGCCGCAGTGGAGTGATACTGATACAGGTGTGTTTGAGTTGTCAGTGGCTGACCGTCACAATGAATTCCCGGCACCGGTTAACGGCGAGATTTTCCTGCACCTGACTGAAAGCCTGGCGCAGACACCGTTAATGATCCGCGTGAAAGCCGGCGCACAGGCGGAAAAATCCCTGTACATCGTGAATATTTCAACGGCACATAATGATTCTCTGAATATGCGCCACAGCCGCTATCACCTCGATATCGGTGTGAATGCGGCTGTCTCTGTGATTGAGCACTTTATCAGCCCGGATGAACAATCAGCCCATTTCACCGGGGCGCGGATGACCGCGAACGTGGGAGAAAACAGTGATTTCCGCCATCTGAAACTGGGGTTTGAAAACCCGCAGGCGTACCATTTTGCCCATAATGATTTGGTGATCGCCGCCCATGCCCGTGTGGAAAGCACCAGTTTTCTGCTCGGCGGTAAACTGACCCGGCATCACACCAGCACACAGCTTAACGGCGAAGGTATTGTGCTGGCCATGAACAGCCTTGTGCTGCCGAAACACGGCGAAATCGCTGATACCCGCACGTACCTGGAACATAACAAAGGGTATTGTGAAAGCCGCCAGCGCCATAAAACCATTGTGATGGATAACAGCCGTGCGGTATTTAACGGCATGATTAAAGTGGCACCGCATGCACTGAAAACAGACGGCCAGATGACCAACAATAACCTGTTACTGGGCCGGAAAGCGGAAATCGATACCAAACCGCAGCTGGAAATCTATGCCGATGATGTGAAGTGCAGCCACGGTGCGACGGTCGGGCGGATTGATGAGGAACAGCTGTTTTATCTGCGCACACGCGGGATCGCGGAAAAAGCCGCGAAGCAGATGATCATCCTCGCGTTTGCTGCAGAACTGACGGATGCGATCAGCGATGAAGTCCTGAATAACGTGGTGATGGCGCGTATCCGTCAGTCGCTGGATCAGGGGGATAAACAGTAATGAGTTATTCAGCACAACAGCAGCGGGCAGACTTCCCGGTACTGGCCGGGGAGGTGAACGGCAAATCACTGGTCTACCTCGACAGTGCCGCCAGCGCCCAGAAACCTCAGCAGGTGATTGATGCGGTGAGTGATTTTACGGCTCACCATTATGCCGCGGTTCACCGCGGCATTCACACATTAAGTGCAGAGGCCACGGCTGCCACGGAAGCCGTGCGGCAGAAAGCGGCGGCGTTTATCAATGCGCCGCAGACGGAAGAGATTATTTTTGTCAAAGGCACCACCGAAGCCATCAATCTGGTGGCAGACAGTTTTGGTCGCGCATTCTGCAATGATGGTGACAATATCATTATCACGGAGATGGAACATCACGCCAATATTGTGCCCTGGTATATGCTGGCAGAGAGCGCGGGGATTGAAATCCGTGTATTGCCGATGGCGGATGACGGCACTCTGGTGCTGAGTAAACTGCCGGAACTGATCGATAACCGCACCCGTCTGCTGAGCTTTACCCATCTTTCTAATGTGCTCGGCACCGTGAACCCGGTGAAAGCGATTATTGCGCAGGCGCGTGAATTGAGCCGTGCTGCCGGGGGAGAACTGGCGGTGCTGGTGGACGGTGCTCAGGGCGCCATGCATCAGCCGGTGGATGTGCAGGCGCTGGATTGTGATTTCTATGCGTTCTCCGGCCATAAGCTGTACGGACCGACCGGCATCGGTATTTTGTGGGGACGCAAATCTCTGCTGGATAACATGCCACCCCGCGAAGGCGGCGGTGCCATGATCGCAGAGGTCAGCCTGACGAACGGTATTACCTATGCGGATGTACCGTGGCGTTTTGAGGCGGGAACGCCCAATATCCAGGGTATTATCGGCCTGGGAGCTGCGCTGGATTACCTGAATAACATCGGTATGGCGGAGATAGCCGCGTATGAACACACTCTCATGCAGTATGCGCTGACGCGGCTGGCAGAGGTGCCCGGCATTATTCTGTACGGCAATGCACTGCGGGAAGGGGTGATCGCCTTTAACCTCGGGACGCATCACGCTTTTGATACCGGCGCATTTCTGGATCGCTACGGCGTGGCTGTCCGCACCGGGCATCACTGCGCACAGCCGCTGCTGGCGCATTATGGTGTCAGTGCCATGTGCCGTGCCTCACTGGCGCTCTACACCACGGAAACGGATATTGATATACTGACGGACGCACTGAAACGTACCGCAAAACTGCTGGGTTAAGGATCCTGATGAAAATTACGCTGCCGGATCAGGCAAAATTACTGCGCAATTTCTCCCGTTGTCATGACTGGGAGGAACGTTATCTGTATCTGATTGAGCTGGGCGAAAAATTACCGGCGCTGACAGAAGCACAGCGGCAGCCGCAGTATAAAATATCGGGTTGTCAGAGTCAGGTCTGGATCCTCATGCAGCAGGACGAGGAAGGGCGGGTCTGGTTCGCCGGTGACAGCGACGCCGCGATTGTCAAAGGCCTGGTAGCGCTGGTTATCGCGCTGTATCAGGGAAAAACGCCGGCGGAAATCCGTGATCTGGATATCGCGCAAATCTTCTCGGAACTGGCACTTTCTGTCCATCTGACCCCGTCCCGTACTCAGGGACTGAACGCCATGGTCAGAACAATCATACAAAACACGCAGCAAATGAGATAAAACATCGTTCCCTTTTACTTACTCTGCTAATAATATATTACTTGGCGTGGCCGGAAAGCGGCCACGTATTTTTTTATACCATCAGCTGAGGATCTGGAATGAAACGAATTCTCCCGTTGCTGGGCGGGCTGTTGTTAGCGGTTACTGCGTTAACAGCCCGGGCAACCGAATATCAACTCCCTGCGGATAAGGGCCGGGTCATCGGTGAAAACGTCACCTATGTTGTGCCGGATGACGGACGCTCACTGGAAGCGATTGCCGCCGAATACGGTATCGGCCTGCTGGCGATGCTGGAAGCTAACCCGGGGACGGATCCGTATCTGCCGAAACCCGGCAGCGAACTGATTATCCCGTCACAACTGATCCTGCCGGATACCCCGCATCAGGGTATTGTGATTAACCTGGCGGAACTGCGTCTGTTCTATTACCCGCAGGGCACCAATACCGTACGGGTCTACCCTATTGGTATCGGTCAGCTGGGGCGTGATACCCCGGTTATGACCACCTCAGTTTCCCAGCTGATCAAAGATCCGACCTGGACACCAACCGCGAATATCCGCAAAGCCTATGCGGCTCAGGGGATCACGTTACCGGCAGTTATCCCGGCCGGTCCGGAAAACCCGATGGGGCTGTTTGCTCTGCGTCTGGCGCACGGTCGCGGTGAATACCTGATCCACGGCACCAATGCGGACTTTGGTATCGGTATGCGTGTCAGCTCCGGTTGTATCCGTCTGCGTCCGCATGATATTGAAGCACTGTTTAAAACCATTCCGAAAGGTACACGGGTTCAGATCGTGAATGAGCCGGTGAAATATGCCGTTGAACCGGATGGTCAGCGCTATGTGGAAGTACATCAGCCACTGTCCCGTAATAAAAATGACGACCCGCAGACTATGCCGATTGCGCGTTCTGCCGGACTGACCAGCTTTATTCAGTCTCCGGACACTAACAGCGCCATCGTTGAGCAGGCGATTGCCCGCCGCTCCGGTATGCCGGTGAATGTCAGCCGTGATGCGGAGTATAAGCAGGAAGCGGCACCGGCAGAGAAAACCAACTTTGCACCGGTGGAAATGGACGAAGAAGCGGAAGTGAAGGCACTGAACCTGAAACCGGCCGATTTTGCACCGGGTCAGTTAACCCAGCCGGGTCCGATTGTCCGTGAGGAAAACAGCGCAGAGTAATATCGCTTTTACGCTGTGACAGATGAAAACCGCTTCCGTTGTGAGGCGGTTTTTTTACGCCCGGCATAAATCGCAGGCATAAAAAAATGGCGTAACATAATTTATGCTACGCCACCTGTTCTTCAGATCGTGATTACAAATTATTTTTTGTAAGAACGAACCTGGTTGTCTAAGCGCTGGTTAGCGCGTGCTGCTTCGTCTTTAGCCTGCTGAACATCAGCGCGGATTGCGTTAACGTCGTTGCTCAGTTGATCAACTTTGGCATTCAGCGTCTTAACGTCGTTGTCCAGTTGGTCAAATTTAGCGTTAGAAGAACAACCTGCTAATAATGCAGAAGCTAAAACTACAGCACCTAATACAATCTTAGAACGACCCATTTTAATACCCTCTAGATTAAAGTTAATCACCAAGTAGCAGTAATGATATTACACATTTCAATAGGGAAAGAGAATAGAAATTCAGCGTTTACAAAGATTATTTTCCTGAAACCGCAAAATAAATCAAAAAAAAACGGCAATTGCGTAATTCTCAACCAAATAATCTGATGCGGAGACAGATACAGCAGTGCGGTATTATCCCGTATTCAGAAAGCGGCAATTATTCTGCGGCCCGTTGCTTCATTTCATGTTCCCCTACAGTTTAGAATAAAAAAAGCACCCGTGCAGCGGGTGCTCTCATTAATTCAGATAATGCTGAAAAATATTACAGTAATTGTACGGATGAGGTATTGGTGGTGCCGCTTGGTACTAACGCACCGGATACCATCACCACGATTTCACCGTTGGTGGCCAGACCGCTTTCCAGCGCGGCTTCGCGGCCGATACGGTAGAAATCATCGGTTGATAAGATTTCGTTCACCAGTTTGGTGGTCACACCTTTCACCAGCAGTAACTGACGGGCAGTGGTTTCGTTGGTGGTCAGCGCCAGAATCGGGGCTTTCGGGAAGTATTTACGGACAGACTTCGCGGATTTACCACCGGCGGTTGCCACAACAATCAGCGGGGCATCCAGGTTTTCTGACATTTCAACCGCACCACGGCAGACTGCTTCAGTCACACGCAGTTTTTTACCGGCCTGTAAATCGCCGAGACGGCTGTGCATCACGCGATCAGTACGCTCACAGATAGTTGCCATGATGCTGACAGCTTCAACCGGATATTTCCCTTTCGCACTTTCACCGGACAGCATAACCGCATCGGTACCGTCGAGGATGGCGTTGGCAACGTCACCGGCTTCCGCACGGGTAGGGCGCGGGTTTTTGATCATGGAGTCAAGCATCTGAGTCGCGGTAATGACCACTTTACGTGCAGTATTACATTTTTCGATCATCAGTTTCTGCGCGAAAATCACTTCTTCAACCGGAATTTCCACACCCAGGTCACCACGGGCAACCATGATACCGTCAGAGGCTTCGAGGATTTCATCGAAGTTGTTCATCCCTTCCTGGTTTTCAATCTTGGAGATGATCTGGATATGTTCGCCGCCGTTGGCTTTGAGGTGAGCACGGATTTCGTCCACATCGGCACGTTTACGGATAAAGGAGGCGGCAACGAAGTCAACATTCTGCTCGCAGCCGAAAATCAGATCCTGTTTGTCTTTTTCTGCCAGAGCCGGGAGGCCGATAGACACATTCGGCAGGTTAACCCCTTTGTTTTCACCGAGGTCACCGTTATTCAGAACTTCACAGATAACCTCTGTTGCGGTGGTTTCTTTGACACGCATGCCGATCAGACCGTCATCGACCAGAACGATATTGCCCGGTTTCAGATCCTGCGCGAAGCCCGCATAAGTGACGGCAACACGCTCATTGTTACCGATGACAGATTTATCCGTGGTAAAGGTAAAGGTCTGACCCGCCACCAGCGCGACATCATTGCCGCCTTCCAGTTTAATGGTACGGATTTCAGGGCCTTTGGTATCCAGTAAAATGGCTGCTTTCTTACCGGTACGCGCACAGACAGCACGCAGATTTTTGATGCGCTGACCATGTTCTTCGTAATCGCCGTGGGAGAAGTTCAGACGCATAACATTCATGCCGGCATCTAACAGTGCTTCGAGTTTCTCTTCTGATTCGGTTTTAGGTCCGATAGTACAAACAATTTTGGTCTTTTTCATGACAGCCCATCTACAGTTATTGAGAGTAAATAGTGAACAACCGCCTGTATTCACACCGCATGAGTAAGAACAGGCAATTGTCGTGATCCCCGGTTATTAAAATTAGTCGTTTTTGTAAAAAAACAGATTCAGTATAGCGTGTTTTTTATCACGCCTCTCTGTTTCAGTGCTTGTAAATCAGCAAGCTGAATCCATTCAACAACTACGCAGGCATTATAGAGGGTTATTAGTGTGATTTGAATCATAAAATCAGAAATAAATTAACATTCTTGCGGTAACGCAAGAAAACAGCTGTATTGATACGCAGAAGTACAATGAAAACAGAAGAGGGTAACTGACTGAAAATCGGATGAACTGAAAAGGGAGGTAAAACGGAACTGCTGAGAAATGGTGCGTCCAAGTGGACTCGAACCACCGACCCCCACCATGTCAAGGTGGTGCTCTAACCAACTGAGCTATGGACGCACTGTGTGAAAATTGCTTTGCGAAGTAAATGGTGCGTCCAAGTGGACTCGAACCACCGACCCCCACCATGTCAAGGTGGTGCTCTAACCAACTGAGCTATGGACGCATTCTTTAATATCTTCGCTGACAACGGGGACGAATATTAACGATCCGAACCGACTCTTGCAAGGGGAAAAACACATTTTCTTGTCCGACTGCTCGTATTTAATGCTATCGGACTGAAAACTGTGCATTTCCCCCGTCAAAAAGCCGTTAACGACCGGCGCGTTGCAGGATAAAACTGTCCGGCTGTTTCTGTAACCACAGGATCCGGCATGCCATACCGATGGCTGCGGCGGTTAATCCGATGATAAAACCGATCCAGAACCCGGCAGGGCCCATCGCCGGTACCACCAGATCTGTCAGTCCGAGAATATAACCGGACGGCAGGCCGAGGATCCAGTAAGCCGTAAAGGTGACATAGAAGATGGCGCGCGTGTCTTTATAACCGCGCAGCACACCGGCACCGATTACCTGAACGGAATCCGACAGCTGATAAATACCGGCAAACAGCATCAGGCCGGAGGCCATAATCACTACTTCCGGATTGTCGTTATACAGCAGCGCGATAGGTTCACGGAACAGCACAGTAAAGAGCGCCGTCACCGCCGCGATCATCAGCCCGACACCCAGCCCGGTATAGGCGGATACACGCGCTTTCTCCGTGGAACTTTTTCCGAGGTTAAAGCCGATACGGATAGTGGTGGCGATCCCCAGTGAAATCGGGAACATAAACATCAGCGAGCTGAAGTTCAGGGCAATCTGATGTCCGGCCACCGCCGTCACACCTAGTGGCGCAACCAGCAGGGCAACAATGGCAAACAGCGTGACCTCAAAGAACAGCGCCAGAGCGATTGGGAGACCGAGCTGCGTGATCCGTTTCATTACCGCCCAGTCCGGCGGGGTAAAGCGGCTCTTCGGCTGCACATCACGCTGCGAACGGGCATGTTTCACATACCAGCGCATAAACAGGAACATTGCCCAGAATACGGAAGCGGTCGCGACACCACACCCGACACCGCCGAGAGCAGGCGCGCCGAATTTCCCGTAAATAAAGATATAGTTGACCGGGATATTCACCAGCAGGCCGAGAAAACCAATTACCATCCCCGGTTTGGTTTTCGACAGTCCTTCACACTGGCTGCGCAGCACCTGATAAAACAGGTAACCCGGTGCCCCCCACATAATAGCGTGGGTGAATCCGACGGCTTTTTCAGCCAGGACCGGGTCAATATGCGGCATATTTTCAATAATGTAGCGGCTGTTATAGAGCACCGCGATGACCAGGACGGATAAAAATGCCGCCAGCCACATACCCTGGCGGATCTGATTGGCAATCAGCGGACGGCGGCCGGAGCCGTTGAGCTGCGCGACCACCGGGGTCAGCGCCATCAGCAGACCGTGGCCGAACAGGATAGCGGGCAGCCAGATGGAGGTACCGACAGCCACGGCGGACATATCTGTCGCACTGACTCTGCCGGCCATCACAGTGTCAACCACGCCCATCGCTGTCTGTGTAAACTGCGCGATAATAACGGGAATACCAAGAGCCAGCAAAGTACGCGCTTCTTTCAAATACTTCTGCACGTAATACACCTTATTTATTCTGATAAAAGGAGGAGGAAAGACTTTCCGGGATTCGTAACACATTTACCGGATCAGGCGGAAAAATCATTCTAGCGATTAATCAAATACAAGCCAATACAATTAAATGTGCGGGATGTAACGGGAAGGGCTGTTTAATTCTCTGTTTCAGGATAAACTGCATAAATCTATCCGAATACTGACTGGAGATCCGCATGTTTACCGGGATTGTACAAGGCAAAGGCCCCGTCGTCGCCATCGAAGAAAAAGAAAACTTTCGTACTCACACTGTGAAATTCCCGCCTGATATGCTGGCCGGGATAGAAACGGGCGCATCAGTGGCACATAACGGCTGTTGCCTGACAGTCACAAAAATAGACGGGGATTTAATCAGTTTTGATCTGGTTAAGGAAACCTTAAGACTAACCAATCTCGGCAGCATTAAAACCGGAGATGTGGTCAATCTGGAAAGAGCCGCTAAATACGGTGATGAAATCGGCGGGCATATTATGTCCGGTCATATTGTCACCACGGCGGAAATTGCCAAAATCTTTGTCTCTGAAAATAATTATCAGATCTGGCTGCGCATCGAAGATAAAGCCCTGATGAAATATATCCTGCATAAAGGCTTTGTCGGTATTGATGGTATCAGCCTGACTATCGGGGATGTGGTGAATAACCGTTTCTGTGTGCATCTGATTCCGGAAACCCGTGAGCGCACCACGCTGGGTAAAAAACGGCTGGGCGATAAAGTGAATATTGAGCTGGATCCGCAGACACAGGCCATTGTTGATACCACCGAGCGGGTGCTGGCGCAGAAAATGCAGCAGTTGCAGGAAAGCCTGACGCCGCCGGTGCCAATGGAAAAACCACAGGCCTGACTTTATTGAGATAAAAAAATCCGGTACTGATTTTTGTCAGACCGGATTTTTTATTGCGGATAGTTTATTGCGGATATGATATTCAGCGCGGAACGCGTAATCCGCCCTCACAACCCTGCGGGCTCCATAATATCTGCCATAGCTGGATATCACGGGCACGGAATGCACCGGCACAGGCGTTGAGATAATAGGTGAACATCCGCTTAAAGCGCGGTGTGTAATTATTTTCCAGTGACGGCCAGGCTGCCTGAAAACGGGAATGCCATGCCATTAGTGTCCGGTCATAATCAGCCCCGAAATTATGCCAGTCTTCCATTACTAATTTATTTTCACTGCTGTCGCCGATATTCTGCACAGACGGCAGACAACCGTTCGGGAAAATATATTTTCCGATCCAGGCATCCACATTCACTTTATTGCGGTTTGAACCGATGGTGTGCAGTAAAAATAAACCGTCCGGTTTCAGATTACGTTTGACCACATCAAAATAGGTGGCGTAATTTTTCGGCCCGACGTGCTCAAACATCCCGACAGACACAATCCGGTCATATTGCTCATGCAAATCGCGGTAATCTTCCAGGATAATATTTACGTCAAGATCCTTACAACGCGCCTGAGCATATTTTTGCTGCTCAGCGGAAATGGTCACACCGGTCACCGACACACCGAAATGTTTCGCAGCATACGCCGCCAGTCCGCCCCAGCCGCAGCCGATATCCAGCAGTTGCATACCCGGTTTCAGCTGTAATTTTTCACAGATGAGATGCAGTTTCTGTTCCTGCGCCTTCGCCAGATTGGCGGGGTCATCACTGAGACCTTTCCAGTAGCCGCAGGAATACTGCATATACGGGTCGAGCATCAGCTCAAACAGGTCATTACCCAGATCATAATGTTCTTCGCCGACAATCCGCGCCCGTTTTTTGGTTTGCAGATTACGCAGACGAGCCATGGCGATTTTTATAATATCGTTGATATTCTGCGGCAGTTTATTTTCCAGCCCGGCGCGTAACACCCGCTGAAAGAAAATATCTAACCGCTCACAGTCCCACCAGCCATCCATATAGCTTTCACCCAGTCCCATAGAGCCCTGCTGCAAGACCCGTTTAAAGAACTGCTGGTTATGCACCTGAATATCGAAAGGGCGGGAACCATTAATCTCAATGCCGGCTTCGTCTAAAAGATCGGAGGCAATCCGCTGCCAGGAGTCGGCAGGCGTTTTTTGATTTTCGACACAATCAGAACTCATATTATCTCCAATTTTTATCAAAGCGGGATTCTGAGTGCTTTATTTATGACGTTTTGCGCGGGAACAACAGAACCGGTGTAATTGGCCGTCATCGGGTGACAGTCTGCGTATTAACGTGATCGTTAAAACAAAAACAAAGCTCAAAATCCGGATTTAAAACGAATTGTCAGAAAAGTATAGGAGCCTGAAATTAAAATTCAATGACAAAAAAGGCCGTACCTGAGTACGGCCTGTAATTAGGAATATTCTTAATAGGAGGTGCAATCTATTGATTTTGTTCCGCAATAGTCACGGAGGTGCGCGAAGGGCGGCGCTGGATAATATAACCGCCGATGGTCAGTATCACCGTTGCCGCCATCACTGCTGTGGTGGAGAGCAGTGGCTCATGCATCAGGGCAGAAACGAGGAAACTGATCGCGGAGCATAAACCGAGCTGAATGGCATTCTGTAATGCTGCTGCTTTACCGCTGTGTTCCGGGTAAACCGCCAGGGCGTTTGATACCGCAATCGGGTAAGACGCGCCATTCATTGCTGCCATAAAGCAGAACGGGATCAGGATCGCCACCAGTGACGGGTTACCGAATTTTGCCATAGCATACAAGCCCACCATACTGACGGCGTAACCGGCCAGCAGGAACGGTAATAATGTTTTGCCGTTAATCCGCGACAACAGGGCACGGCAGCCGTAGCCCCCGACCATAAAGGCGATAGTCTGCGGAATGTAGCTCAGACCGATATCATTCGGGTTATAACCCATATCGCGCAGAATAAACGGCGAACCGGTCAGCCAGGCAAAGAAACCGGCGCTGCACGCGGCATAAATCAGCACGTTACCGCTGTAAACCGGGGATTTCAGCAGACGGAAGAAGGAAATTTTCTGTTTTTCCGTTTTGACCGCATCCGGCGCGATATGATGCTTTTCTTTCAGCATCAGGGTCGGGATCAGCACCAGCAGGGTGATACCGCCGAGCACGAGGAAAATTTCATGCCAGCCGCCGTGGTTGAGCAGCCATGCGCCCAGTAACGGTGCCAGTGCCGGAGAGAGTGCCACCAGCGGCATAATTGCGGCGAAAACACGCTGTGCGCGGTGATCGTCATAACGGTCGATAACCAGCGCCTGCCAGGTGACAGCGGCAGAGCAGACACTGACGGCCTGTACAAAACGCAGTAATAATAACTGGGCAGGGGTGGAAACCCAGACCATGGCCAGACAGCTCAGGGCAAACAGGCTCAGGCCCATCAGCAGAACCGGCTTACGGCCGATTTTATCGGAGAGCGGTCCCCATAACAGCTGACCGATGGCAAAACCGACCAGGAAGATACTCAGACTGGCGCTGATTGCGCTGGCTGTGGAGTTCAGAGAGTCCTGCATCATACCGAATGCAGGCAGATACATATCAATCGCGAGATAACCCAGCATGCTGAGTCCGGCGAGATAAAAGAGAAAGCCGCGGGAAGGCGATTTATTGACAGTCACAGAGAAATACCTGAATGTTAAATAAGTGTAATGCGTGAGTTAGTATTTTAACTATTCGAGTTTTCCCTTGTAAAACGTTATTATTTGCACACTGCTGTGAAATTTTTTGAAAGGAAGGATTATGTGGTCAGAATATACGCTGGATGTGGTGGATGCTGTGGCGCGGACAGGCAGTTTCAGTGCGGCGGCAGAGGAACTGCACCGGGTGCCTTCTGCCATCAGCTACAGTGTCCGCCAGCTGGAAGAGTGGCTGGCGGTTCCGCTGTTTGAACGGCGTCACCGCGATGTTGAACTGACACCTGCCGGGGCGTTGTTTGTCAAAGAAGCGCGTGATGTCATCAAAAAAATGAAATCCACACGTCACCAGTGCCAGATGATTGCCAACGGCTGGCGCGGACAATTCAGCATCGCCGTTGACTGTATCGTAAAACCGGAACGGATAACGCGACTTCTGCTGGATTTTTATCATCATTTCCCGGATATCGAGTTGTATATTTATCCGGAAGTGTTTAACGGGGTGTGGGATGCGCTGGTGGACAGACGGGTGGATGTGGCAATCGGTGCGACACGCGCATCCCCTATCGGCGAGCGCTATAATTTCCGCGATATGGGCTTTATGCCGTGGCGTGCGGTGGTCAGTCCGGATCATCCGCTGGCCTCTGCCGGTCATGTCCTGACCAATGAGGAGATGGTGCCGTACCCGAGTTTGTGTCTGGAAGATACCTCACGTTCTCTGCCGAAACGCGATACGTGGGCACTGGATAATCAGCGCCGCCTGGTGGTGCCGGACTGGGATCGCGGGATTGCCTGTGTGGAATCGGGATTATGTGTGGCAATGATGCCGGCGCACCGCGCCGATCCGCTGATTAAAGCGGGGCGGCTGGCAGCACTGAAGATAGAGCAGCCATTGCCGGACAGCCCGTGCTGTATCACCTGGGTGGATAAAGACACCTCTCCGGCACTGAGCTGGCTGCTCGATTATCTCGGGGACAGCAACACGCTCAATGCCGAATGGCTGCGCTGATCCTCAGCGGCGGTAATCGATAAACGGACCATCCGCTACAGAGCGGCGTTCCACCAGGCGCGGATGCACCTCAATGGTCTGCGCATCTTCGCGTTTGTTGACGATGCGGTCGAGCAGCATGGTCAGTGCCATTTGTCCCAGCCGCTCTTTCGGCTGGTGGATGGTGGTCAGGGCAGGGGTAAAGTAACGGGCGTTACGGATATTGTCATACCCGATCACAGAAATATCCTGCGGCACGCGCAGACCCATTTCATCAGCCGCGCAAATTGCGCCCATCGCCATAGCATCACCGCCGCAGAATACCGCTGTCGGGCGCTGTTTGCCGGATAAAATCTGTGTCATGGCCTGATAACCGGAATCCGGTTCAAAATCGCCCTGGACAATCCATTCATCGCGCACCGTAATACCTGCTTCTTTCATGGCTTTGCGGAATCCTTCCAGACGGTTGCCGCCGGTGTTCCGCTCAAGCGGCCCCGGAATAACCGCGATATCACGGTGTCCGCGTTCAATCAGATAACGGCCGGCGAGATAACCGCCGTGCAGGGCGTTATCAATGATCGCATCGGTGAAATCCCCGCGCGCTTTGCCCCAGTCCATCACAACCATCGGGATATTGCGGTAGCCTTCCAGCATGGCAATCAGCTGATCCGGGTACTCTGAACACATCACCAGCAGACCATCGACACGTTTCTGTGCCAGCATCGCCAGGTAGGCTTTCTGTTTGTCAGGATTATTGTGAGAGTTGCACAGCACCAGGGTATACCCTTTGCTGTAGCAGCTGTTTTCCACCGCCTCAATCACTTCCGCAAAATACGGCGCTTCACTGGAGGTGGCCAGCAGCCCGATGGACTTGGTGTTATTGACTTTCAGACTGCGCGCCACGGCGCTCGGTGAATAGTGCAGTTCTTTGATAGCAGCCCAGACAGCCGCCTTCGTTTCTTCCGCAACGAAACGGGTATTATTAATGACATGGGAGACGGTTGTGGTGGAGACGCCCGAGCGCTTAGCCACATCTTTAATCGTTGCCATGATGAAAACAACTCCTGACCTGCCGGTCTGTATTTTATTATTCGGTTAATCGATTGCTATTATAGTGCCATTATGCGGTAACAATAGAAAAATTTCTGTAAAAACAGGCATTGTTGTCTGATCCGGGTCAAAAGTAAAAAATATTACCTGTGCTATGGTTATTGATATGGTCAGCTATTCGGGTTTTCCGGTCAGACCATCCGTTTTAATTAATTTGATGATTCAGGATGTCAGGTAATCATCATCAGGTCACTAAGCAGCTATTTTGGAGATAAGAATGGATACAGATCTGAAATATGGTTTGTCAACCGCGGTTGCAGCACTGGTTATGATCGTATTATTTGCAACAATGCTTTTCTGATTCACCCCTTACAGTACAAAAGGGCGGAAAATTCCGCCCTTTTTTGATCAACTGTATTGTGTTACCGGATAATGTGTTTCCGGATTACGCCAGGTTTTCTTCCGCAAATTTCCAGTTCACTAATGCCCAGAAGTTTTCCAGGTATTTAGGACGGGCATTACGGTAGTCGATATAATAAGCGTGTTCCCAGACATCAACGGTTAAGATTGGTTTGTCGTTACCGCTGACCGGGGTTGCCGCGTTAGAGGTATTGACGATAGCCAGGCTGCCGTCTGCTTTTTTCACCAGCCATGTCCAGCCGGAACCGAAGTTTTTCACTGCGGAATCGGTAAACTGCTGTTTGAATTCGGCAAATGAACCGAACGCTTTGTTAATCACGTCAGCAATTTTACCGGTTGGTTCGCCACCGGCATTTGGTGCCAGGCAGTGCCAGTAGAACGTGTGGTTCCAGACCTGAGCAGCGTTATTGAAGATACCGGCATCAGAGGTTTTGATAATCTCTTCCAGTGATTTACCTTCAAATGCGGTGCCTTTGATCAGGTTATTCAGATTAACCACATAGGTGTTGTGGTGTTTGCCGTAGTGGTATTCCAGTGTTTCTTCAGAAATATAGGGCGCTAATGCATTTTTTGCATAAGGCAGTGCAGGTAATTCAAACGACATTGCATTCTCCTTGTTAAGGTTAAATCAGTAACCTCATCACAGACGGGTTACTGTTATTATTCTGCGAATTATCTTAACAAGTTTTGTCATAAAAAACAGCGTGAAATACCGGGGGGGGGTGTTATTCACATGGTGAAAGACAAAATCGCCCACAGAATGATATCCGTGATAATAAAGGCGATAAGCAGGGTGTACAGCTTATGGCGGCAGATCCAGTTATAATAGCGTTTCATTCTGTCTTCCCCGTATGACTGCGGAATCTTAAATATAACGGGTTTACCGGCTGAAATCCGCGCAAATTTAACAATTTTACAGAAAGCGTGACAACGACCGCCGTTTGTCAACCGGCCGCAGACCCTTTACAATCTCCGCTATGACAAAAGTACAAGAATGATCACGATGCTGGCAGACTATATTTCCCGCGCGATACAAAACCATACTGATTGCAATGTTATTTGTGACCATTATCAGAAAGATGAGCTCTCTGAAGTGATCCGGCGTGTCCGCAAATGGCAGTTCCGCGATGGTATTGAGCTGATGTGCAGTGAAGAGATAGAAACTACCGTGCAGACCGGTGACGAACAGTGCCCGGAACAGTGGATTGTCTGGACGGTCACGGGGGATAAAGCGAAAACAATTTCTCCGCGGCACAAAGAATTTTTCAGTCTGTGCCAGCAGGGTTACTGGCTGAAAATGCAGCTGGCCTGACGTGCCGGATACAATCCTGAAAATTACCGGTATAATTACCTGCAATATTAAACTGATTCAGAAAAGACAATGACAAAACTCACATTACAAGAGCAGATGCTGAAAGCCGGACTGGTGACCAGCAAAAAAATGGATAAAGTCCGCAGAACAGCAAAAAAATCACGCGTTCAGGCCCGTGAGGCCAGAGAAGCGGTGGAAGAGAATAAAAAAGCGCAGCTTGAGCGTGATAAACAGCTGAGTGAGCAGCAAAAACAGGCTGTTTTATCCAGAGAATATAAAGCTCAGGTGAAGCAGCTGATTGAAATGAACCGGATCATTATTTCAAAAGGCAGCATTGATTTTAATTTCACCGACAACAACGTGATTAAAAGCATTGCCGTGGACAAAACCACACAGTCTCAGCTGATCAGCGGCCGTCTGGCGATAGCCCGGTTAAGCACGGAAAACAGCAGTGTGAGTGAATATGCCATTATCCCGGCGGTTGTTGCAGATAAAATCACACAGCGTGATGCGGAAAGCATTGTGTTAAATAATGCGCTGGCGCAGGACGAAGCGGATGAAGACGATCCGTATGCTGATTTTAAAATCCCGGATGATTTGATGTGGTGATCCGCATCTGCCTGCTTCCCTGTTCAGAACGGACAGGGACTGCGGGCATTAACCGGTTCGCCGCTGACCGGATGCACAAAATCCAGTTCCCCGGCGTGCAGCATCAGCCGCGGAATATTTCCGGTGCCCGGCAATAGTTTCCCGCCATAGAGATCACACCCTAAAATCGGATGGCCCAGATACTGACAATGAATGCGGAGCTGATGCGTGCGGCCGGTTTCCGGTGTCAGTGCCACCCTGGTGACCGGCAGAGAGAGCCCGTCCTCAGTTTCATAATAAAAGCGCTCAGTCACCTGATAATGTGAACGGGCCGGTTTCCCCCGGACAGCACATATCGTCATGCGCGGAAACAACGCCGGATCTTTGGTAATCGCCGCATCAATTATTCCTTCATTCTCATTCAGATGCCCGCACAGCAGGGCACTGTAGCCTTTCTCCACAGTCCGTTCACTGAACTGACGGCAAAGCGCGGCATTAATGGCTTTGTTACGGGCTACCAGCAGCAGCCCGGATGTGCCGAAATCCAGCCGGTGTACCAGTGTGCAGCCGGGAAACAGCTGTACCAGCCGGTAATGCACGGAATCCAGATTCTGCGGATTCTTTCCCGACAGACTGAGCAGCCCTGCAGGTTTGTTAATCAGCAGCAGGTGCTCATCCTGATAAAGAATGTCAATCTGCTCCGGGCACGGCGGGGCGATAAAGGTATCGGTAATGTCAGACATCGGGTTATCCGGGTAAAAAGCGGAAGGGGATGATAACCAATTTTCAGTACAGTGGCGAATCATGTTGTCCGGTTATCCTATTGCGTAATTTTGCGGAATGATCAACGCTTACCATTAGTATTAATACGCAGAGGTTGTGTTATGCGCAGATTTACACAGGTATGCAATGCTGTATTGGTTATCACCGGACTTTTAGCGGTGCCGCTTTCATCTTATGCTGACCCGGGAAACGGCAAAGGGCATGGCAATCCTCACGGACAGTCCAAAAAACAAGGACATAAAGGCAACGGAAAAGAGAGCAGGGAGTTTGCGGATTCCGGCAACGGGATATCGCTGACACTGACTTACGGAGATGCGCGGAGAATTGCACTGGGAAGCGGATTGACCGGATACAGTGCGTTGCCGCCGGGAATAGCCAAAAATCTGGTCAGAGGAAAACCACTGCCGCCGGGTATTGCAAAGAAAGCGGTTCCTGCCTCTATGCTTGAGCAATTACCGCATTATCCGGGGTATGAATGGCGTATCGCCGGTAACGATTTAGTACTTATTGCGGTGAGTACCGCAATTGTCACATCAATTATTAATAATGTTTTTGATTAAGATATTAGCTTTATAGTTATAACGCCCCATAATGATGCGGGGCGTTATTTATATATGTTTATCTCATGCCGGACGGGTAAAGGCCAGCAGGGCACCGACCAGCATAAATAATGATCCGAACACTTTATTCATGGCGCGGGTCTGTGCCGGGCTTTTGATAAACACCGCGATTTGCCGTGCCAGTACGGCATACCCTGTCATGACAATAATATCAGCGGCAACGGTGGTGACACCCAGAATCAGATACTGCATCAGCTGAGGCTGGTGCGGCATAATAAACTGCGGAAACAGTGCTGCGAGAAAAACAATGCTTTTGGGGTTCGAGATATTCACCAGTACGCCATTCTTATACAGCTTTTTGTGTGACAGCGTTGCCGCCTGTGCACTCAGCTCAATAGTTCCCGCTGCCCGCCACTGGCGGATCCCCAGCCAGATAAGATAGGCCGCCCCGGCCCATTTCAGTATTTCAAAAGCAAGAACCGATTGTGACAACAATGTCCCCAGCCCGACACCGACCAGGATAATCAGCATCATCAGGCCGGTCTGCAACCCGGCAATGGCCGCAATCGCGCCCCGGTAGCCGTGATTGACGGACGTCGTCATGCTGTTAATGGCACCTGCGCCGGGAGACAGACTGACAATTACGGATGTCATCAGATAGGCAAACCACCACTCAAAGGTCATTTTCAGCTCATCAGATTGTTAACAGGATATAAAGTGCGGATTATGGCATCATTGCGTAAGATAAAAAATGACGGAGGTCTTGTTTATCAGAGGAAAATACCGTAACTAACAGATGTAATGATCGGTTTTGACCGGGGGTGTTTTCAGCTGAAAATACACCGGATTGATCTCTCTGCCCGATTTTAACAGTATGTTAAAACCAATATCGCTTTGCAGTGAAAAGTGGTATTCTGCGGGTAAGTTAACACCGGTACTAACCGATCTGAAGTGAAGGACGTTTTACATGACGACGACTATTGAAAAAATCGAACGCCAGATTAAAGAAAACCCGATTCTGCTGTATATGAAGGGCTCTCCGAAGCTGCCGAGCTGCGGTTTTTCCGCGCAGGCTGTGCAGGCGCTGGCTGCCTGTGAAGAGCGTTTTGCTTATGTGGATATTCTGCAGAATCCGGATATCCGTGCTGAATTACCAAAATACGCTAACTGGCCGACGTTCCCGCAACTGTGGGTTGACGGTGAGCTGGTCGGCGGCTGTGATATCATTATGGAAATGTTCCAGCGCGGTGAATTACAGCCACTGATTAAAGAAACCGCAGCAAAATACCGGACTGAAAACGAAGAATAATCACGTCCCGTACTGTTTAGAAAAGCCCTGCAGTGTCACCGCTGCGGGGCTTTTGCTTTTCTGATGGCGGTGAAATGAAAGTTGTCCGGGCGGTTATTTTCTAGAGTGGGGGCGTTAATTACACAGAAAGGAAAAAAAATGCAGCCAACATCAGCAGGACAAAATGTTATTTTAACCGGGTATATTTCATACAGCGGGCCGGGACCTGCGCTTGGTACACTGACTGAAGATACGGCAGCAAGAGTCCCCGGGCTGGCTGAGCGATTCAGCGGCATTTGCAACAGCGTGGCAGATTTTTTTATGTCAGCAAAAGGGAAAGTGAATAACTCACTGCATCAGTTAGGTGACCGGATAAAAAATATCTCTTTCTGTTGCGAAAAAACGGAAATACGAGCGGAAACGCCGCCCCCGCCTGTGCAGATTCCGTTGTTTTCTCAGATTTTACTTGAGTCAGCAAAAGAATGTCTGCCAAAGCATCTGGATATACTGGCAGGTAAACTTGAGAATAACGAACCTCTGCAACCGGACATGCTGGTGAGTATCTCAGGTGGTCCGCTGAGGGGGATTATTACCCAGCTCAGCTCCATAAACGGGAAAATATATGAACCGGGTTCTGAAGGTATCCGTGAAGAATCGGGAAATCTGCTGAGAAAGGAAGTGGCTCAGGAGGAATTCTCTCAGCTTGGCAGTATCGCTGATTTGGGCAAAGCAAAAGAGTATCTTGCCAGACCGGGATTTGAAGCGATATTCCGTGAAAGCGTTGGTCAGGTGATATCCGAAATTAGCGGGAAAATTCTGCCGGAACTGATGAAACTTTAATCAGCGGATATATTGCCCGCATTAATGACAATATAGCGAAAAACGCCACCCTGACGGTGGCGTTTTCTCACTGATTACTGTCTGCCGCCGGCGGCCAGCCGCCCAGTTTCTTCCAGCGGTTGACGATGTCACAAAAGAGCAGGGAGGTACGGTCGGTATCATAAGCCGCACCGTGGGCTTTTTTGCTGTCAAACGGGATACCTGCGGTGATACAGGCTTTTGCCAGAATGGTCTGGCCCAGAGACAGTCCGCTTAATGCGGCGGTATCAAAGGTGGCAAACGGATGAAACGGATTGCGTTTCAGTCCGCAGCGTTCTGCCGCTGCCATCACAAAGCTGTGATCAAAATTTGCATTGTGCGCCACGATAATCGCCCGCTTGCAATCCGCATCTTTCATGCCTTTGCGGACCATTTTGAAAATGGCATGCAGCGCTTCATATTCTGTTACCGCATTACGCTCCGGGTCGGCCGGATTAATACCGGTAAATGCCAGAGCGGCGGGATCAAGGTTTGCACCCTCAAAAGGCTGCACATTAAATTCAAGCCGCTGATCCGGCATCAGCCAGCCGTTGTTATCCATTTTGACGGTAATGGCGGCAATTTCCAGCATCCCGTCCGTTCTGGCATTAAAACCGCCGGTTTCAACATCAATAACGACAGGATAATAGCCGCGGAAACGTGCGCTCAGAGTATTGTGATTTTGATTTTCAGACATGGGACTCTTAATTAAACAAACAAAACGCACTATTCTAGCGCGGCTTGCCGGAGGGAGAAAGGGCTGAGCCGGAAAAGAAGGATCGTTCTGATCCTTCTTACGGAGTCACTCAGTTACCGAGAGCAGCCCCGGCACTTTTATTTTCAATTAATTCAATCTTATAGCCGTCCGGGTCTTCCACAAACGCGATAATAGTGGTACCGCCCTTAACCGGACCGGCTTCACGGGTCACATTCCCGCCCGCCTTGCGGATAGCATCACAGGTCGCCGCGACATCATCCACGCCGAGTGCGATATGGCCGAATGCCGTTCCCATCTCATAGGAATCCGTGCCCCAGTTATACGTCAATTCGATAACAGAGCCTTCACTTTCGTCACTATAACCCACGAAAGCCAGAGAATATTTATATTCCGGGTTTTCACTGGTGCGCAGTAAACGCATGCCGAGAACCTTAGTGTAAAAATCGACAGAACGTTGCATATCACCCACGCGGAGCATGGTATGGAGTACACGCATAAAGTAACCTCTCAGAGTGCTTTCAGTTATTTATCAGTAATGGCTCACACTATAACGTGATAATTGACTACAATTCAAATTATCAGGATGCTGATGGTTACAGGATAACCATTACCTGTCCGGCAGGGCATCAGACAAAAGGACATCAGCCGATGGCAGAACAACTTCACTTTTTTGATATCCCTTCACCTTGTGTGGGAATATGTCAGATGAATGAAAAAGGCTACTGCCGGGGATGCTACCGGAGCCGTGATGAGCGTTTTCAGTGGCTGTCACTGAGTAACGCACAAAAAGAAAATGTGATTCGGCTGTGCCGTCAGCGTCGTTACAGAGCCGCAAAAGGGGACTCACCACCGGAAGCGCCATCCGGACAGCTGGATTTATTTTAAATAAATAATTATAAATCTATATATTAGACATGAATTAATGTATGGATGTTATTTAGCACAAAGGATTTATGT